>JBAZRN010000005.1:0-19500 GCA_041663325.1 Candidatus Absconditabacterales bacterium
CAGTATTGAGACGGATAATATAATTCGTTGGTAGTAGGTTATATGTTGAAAACGATCCTCCGGCCACTATCTGCCCATCGCTTTGCACGGCTAGAGCTGCAACAGTGCCATTAAATCAATCTCAGATAATGAACCCTGTATCTTGATTTCCATCAGCATTGAGACGAATAATCTTATTTACAGCTGCTCAGCTATATGAGGTGAACGATCCACCGACTATGATCTTACCATCGTTTTGCACTGCAATCGTAGAAACTGTATCATTAAATCCATTTCAGATATTGAACCCTGTATCTTGATTTCCATCAGCATTGAGACGAATAATTCTATTTACTGCTGTTCATTTATATGAGGTAAAAGATCCTCCGACTAAAGTTTTACCATCACTTTGTGTTACTGCGGCATTAACAGTACCATTAAATCCTACCGGCACTTTTGTATTGAAAATAGGGTCAATACTGATTGTTTTAGCAAATACTTGCGTGTACAGCAAAATACCCATTGTCGCAATAATAATAGCGAAAGATCCGAATAATGTTTTTTTCATTTTTGTTATATGATAGATAAATAAAATGGAAATCATTTCTATAAGTATATTCAGAATTTTTTTTTTGTCAAATTTTCTATATAGTCATTCCCGTTCAAGGCGTACAAGTGTCATTTCATTATTTGTTCGTGAGTTTGTCTTGCATTAAATTACCAAAAAACTAGAAAAAAGCGTTCATATCGAACTCACTTTTTTTAGGTATACCGATTGTTTTTGAATTCATACATTTCGTATCAAAAACGTTTATTTTATTTATCTTTATGTTAGCAGATGAAAATTAGTAAAAAAATGGTTTTTCTCATACTATTTATAGTATCGTTGGTATTTGTATTTTTTGTAGGAAGAAAATTTGATCCAGCGACAGGAGCAAGAAATTTTATCTTTACCTCAAACGGATTATCGCATTTTAGAAAAGGGCTTGATGTGTCAGGGGGTACAAAACTCGTGTACAAAATCTCTTATGATAAATACGAAAAGGTATATACCAATGCTACCGAACTTGCCGCCATCAAAAAAACCATCGAAACTATTATCATGAAAAATATCGATAACAGAATTTCCAAACTCGGAGTGAGTGATTACAAAGCATATGTTCAAAATCTCGACAATCAAAATTACATAGTCGTAGAGATATGAGGTATCGCAGATCTCGATCAAGCAAAAGAGCTTATCGGTAAAACTCTTGAATTGGAATTTAAACTGCAAAATCCCGAAAACCCTACCAAAACAAGTATCGCAGCAAGAAAGGCATTAGCCACTCAAGTACTCGCTGAAATAAAAAAAGATCCAGAAAACATTCAGAAAATGCTTGAAGGAAGGATGTCAGAAAATATTTATCATACTATTTATACAGGAAACACTTTAAACCAATTGCCTGATATCTACAAAAACAATCCAAAACTTCTTGCCAATGCAGAGATAGGAAAAATTTATGGACTTATTGAGGGCAATTATACCACTATTTATCAACAAACTGATAATGCGCTTACACAAGGAACAGGAATAAAATTAGATGGATACACTATGTTTCGTGTATTAGACAAACAGCAAGGCAAAGATATATCAGGAAACGTTTGAACCATATATATATTTGAAGATGTGTTTGTACAAGACAGGGAAACACGAATACCAGCAACTGACGGACAAACTATCCTCAATGGCGCATATTTCAAATTTGCCAACTCCAGCGCTTCAGAGATGGGAGAGCCTGTTGTAGTCATCAATTTGGACGAAAAAGGAAAAGAAATATTCTGTAATATAACGCAAGCGAATATAGGTAAACCTATGGCGATTTTTGTAGGAGGAAATTTGCTCACGGCTCCAAACATCCAGAGTAAAATCTGCGGATGAACAGCAGAAATCAATGGATCATTTACGACGGAATCTGCTAAAAAACTTTCTGATTCATTAAATGAAGGAACGTTGCCTGCTCCATTGATCCTGATGCAAGAAGAAAAAATTAGTCCATCGCTTGGAGATAATGCGTTAAACGGAGCATTGCGAGCGGGATTGATAGGATTTGTCGCGATAATGATATTATTATATTGTATGTATGGAGTCAAAAAAATGATTCTTACGGGTATGGTGTTGATTTCGTTTTTGACTGTGCTTGCAGCATTTATGAAACTTACCGACTATGCGCTTTCACTCAGTGGAATAGCGGTTATCATTCTCTCTATAGGAATGTGAGTAGATGCAAATATCTTGATTTACGAAAGACTTCGTGAAGAACTCAAAGAGAAAAAAAGTATAGAATGAGCGATTGATAATGCGAAAAATAGAAGTTGGTCAGCAATCAGAGACGGACAGATAAGCGCATGATTGATAGGATTTGTCCTTTTTTCTATGGGTACCAATGTTTTCAAGGGATTCGGATCTATGCTGATTGTAACTATATTACTTACCCTATTCTTCAACGTGCCATTGACAAAAATGCTTCTCCATACATTTTATGACCCTAAAAAAACTAATTAATAATTAAAAATTAATAATGAAAAATGTAGGAACTGTAGACCAACAGATTATTGTAATTCACAATAGTAGATAATAAAGCAAATACCAACATTATTCATTTTTCACTCTTCATTATTCATTAATCTTTTAGTCTTTTAATCATTGAATCTATGAAACAAAAAATCTTTTTGATCATTGGTATTTTACTTCTTAGTATTTTTGGAGTATCTATCTATAATGAATTTATGGCGAATCATACTTACTATCAGGCTATGCTAGCAAGTTGGGTGAATTGGAAATTAGTGATTTGGAGTGTTATCGCGGTATGTATTCCTATCGTATATATAATCAGATCAAAAGTTTTTTCAGTAAAAAAATTCTTTGTCTATATTCTTCCCTTGACCTTGATGGTGTTTACTACGGCATTCACTATGGTCAAGGATAGTATTATAGGATGATCAGCAGGATTTATTATCCTTATGCTCAATACCTTGATACTCTATTTTCTAGGAATGTATTTTGTCCTGGGAATAACCGCATTTGGGACACGAATATCCAAGACATATATTAAATTCAAAGAAACAAGACGACAAGAAATGCTTATAAATTTCTGAATCTGATTAGGGATTTTCTTGCTTATTGTGTATATCTTCTCTATGGTTCATTTGCTCCGATGAATACTCATCTGGATTCTTTTTTTGTGACTTGGCTATATGGCTTGGCGCATGAAAGATGATATGCTTCCCTACAAAACCATCATCACGGATATTGCAGATGAGTTTAGATGAGGTAAACTCAAGACCAATCGGCGAAAACGAATAGGTATTATTTTATTAGCAATTTCCATTATTTATTATATTTACGGATTCCAATTATCAGTTGTCCCGTATTCAACGGCTTGGGATGCCAACCACGAATATATGTATATTCCGAGAGTACTTGCGCAAAGTCATGGAGTGCTTCGAGGTAATGTAGGTCCAGCGTATATGGCGCCAGGATTGCGGCATATATTTATTACGTTCTGGTTTGCGCTTTTCAATCCTATCAAGAGTCGATTTTGGATGGCGCCGGATACAATAGCTGTTGCAATGAATTTCCTCAGTGGAATATTTGTTTTGATTTTTGGAACAGGACTTATCAAAGAAGTTCTTAGTTATTTTGCTCCAAAAAAAACTGAAGAAAGCGATATTACTACAACTATCGGTATGTACAGCGGATGGATGATGTTGCTTTTTTGGCTTACAAGCTGAATGGGCGCGTTCTTGGTTTTCGTGGACAACAAAACTGATCTTGGAGTAATGGCTTTGACTATCTTAGCAATCCTTTCTTGATTTATTTTTCTCAAACATATTCTCGACAATCGTGAACAGGGGCTTAAACTTCATCGAGATTCGCTCAAATATATTATTATTTCATGAGTGATGTTTGCATTAGCATTTATGGCAAAACAGACAGCATTTATTGATATCGCGTTATTTGGATTATTGCTTGTTGGACTTTGGATAGATAGTATCATAGCAATCGGATTGGGTATTATGATGGTAGGGATGACGGGTGTTATCAAAATCGCTAATGCTCCCGATATGATGACTCCTGCAGCAGGAAAATATATTGTAGGTATATGATTAATGGTAGTCATTATTGGAATAATAAAAATGGTGATGAATAAAAATAAAGCTCAAGGAAATTTGTCAGATAAAAAAAGATTATTCAAATATATTTGTATTTGGCTGGCTACTTTGGTAGCGACATTACTTGTTTTCAAATGACCAAATATTCTTATCTATCAGCTCAATACCAGTACATTCGCTCCTGGTACATTTATCAAGAGCGTATTGTTGGTGCAAAAAGATACTGCTAAAGTATTATTAGCCGCAACCGATACTACGGCTTTGACTCAGCAAACAAACGTAGATACGACACTTATCAATAACGCTATTCTCACACCTGAACAATGTAAACAAACTACGTTTACCAAAGATGAATTAAGCGGTAATCTTAGAAAAGCAATATCCAGTAATGAAGATGTGGGAAGATATGTGTGATACGGATGGAAAGAAATTACCAAAGGAGGCTGACTCAATCTTGGATATGGATTGCTAAGATTATTCACCCCCACAGATAATATCTGTTATGGCACCAACGGACAAGCAAAATTGCTTTGTAATAATGCGCAGGCAATAGAAAGTTTTAATGTTCCGACACTCCAAAAATTATTTACCCAAGTGCAGCCAGGGACTCAAGCATATGATCTTCTCAGCTGAGCGCTTGCAGCGTACAAAGAAAAAAATACTGGAACAGGTATCCTCAATCCTGCAGAATACAGAGATCAGATTATGTCTCTTAGGCAGTATTATCAAAATCATGCGATAAAAACTGAAGCAGGGAAAATCAGTATACCATATAGATATCTCGTGCCATTCAATGTTACCTTCAATCGATCATTGCAAAATCTCAGTAGTTATTATACCGATATCGGATTTGTATGGTTGATGATATTTTCATTATTAGTGCTTGGATTCATTTACGCGCTTTTCAATGCAAAGCGTTTTCAGCAAGATACCAACTTAGTTGTGCTTTCAAGTGTTACCATTATAGGGCGAGCTGTCTGGTGGATTATCGGATGAGGTATCGTGTGGTATGGAATGGGACTTGTTGTGCGGACAGTAATCGCTGTAGCGATGATCCTCAGAGATATGTTTGATCATTCCAAAGATGAAAAAGATAAAATGATGATCTATAGTATTCTTTTCCTTTTTGTTATTCGATGATTGATACAATTTGTGCTCAACTTTGTCAGAATATCTTCACAGGGTTGAGGAGGACCTTTTCTTCGATATAGAATGAATAACGGAAAGTCCGTAGAAATCACTACCAGTCTCCAACAAAAAGAAATAGTGAAAGCAGGATATGGACAAAAAGACGTCTTTGATCTCCAATTTCCTCACTACAACAAATTCATCGACTACGTCAAAAATAGAAAAGATACTGATTGAGTTTTGGTTGCAGGGACTTACATACAATATTTCTTGGACAATCAACGCAATATCAGAAATGATGGAATGCTTGGTCGATTTCGAGAACAAAATAGTGATGGAAATATGTGTAAATCTTACCAGAGACTTAGAGATAGTAATTTGAAATATCTCGTCATCGATCCAAATATCTGAACGGTTGTAATGGGTGAGGGAAATGAATCGCTTTTCAATAGATTTTTTGCCAAGAGAGACCCCGTGACCTGAAAAATTCAAGAAGACGGCGCAATCACCAATTTGGTGAAACTACGAAAAGCATGATATATTAGCTTGTTTTCTACCAATAATTTATGAGCAAAATATGCGTTTAGTTTAGATGATGCTACGCTCAAAGCAAAATTTGGAAATCTTTCAGAAGATGATCTGATCTTCCTTAGAGCTAAACTTTCTGTTGCAAGATTCTTCCCAGATGCGCAAGAATTGCTTAATTTCATCGGAGAAACATTTGTCAACAGAATTGGTAATGGAGAAGTGATAGGTGATATTGCTGATGTCTATGGAAAAATTATCGACCAGACTAAAGTACTCATTGCAGCGCAGAAAATTCTCGCTCAACAATGAACATCAGCATGAGAAGAGTTACAAGGTACTATTGAGTGACTATCACAAGATGAGCGTTTAATCCTTATGCAATATCTTGGACTTATCAATCTTGCTAAAGCTCAAAATCCTCAATATCAAGAATTTGTAAACAGCATCCTTGGTCAAAGTCTTGGCGGGGGAAGCCAACTAATAGTTTTTGAACTCAATTAATTTAACTAATAGTGAAAAGTGAAAAATGAAAAACGTAGGAATCTTTTTGATTTGTTTTTTGAAGTAAAAGAGTTCCATCGTTTTTCACTATTAGTTTTTAGTTATTCACTAATATTTTAATCTTTTAATCGCGAAGCAATGAAGTTAGATGTATCAGAAATCAAAAAAAATACCATCGTCGAGATTGATGGTCAATTATATAAAGTAGTTGATTTTGCTTTTATGCAGATGCAACAAAGACAAGGAAGTTATTCCTTTAAGATGAAAAACCTTATCACTGGTGGTGTGCAGACATTTACGTACAAGTCAGGAACTGTCCTCGAAAAAGGTGATGTGATCACCAAGAATGCTGTCTTCTTATACAAAGCTGGAGACACCTATACGTTCATGGAAAATGATACTGGAGAAATGCACGATCTGAATAAGGATATGGTTGACGATATCACAGGATATCTCAAGGAAAATATGGACTGTTTCGTAATGGTCTACAAGGGCAATGTCATCAGCGTCATCTTACCGCCGACTGTTTCTTATGTGATAAAATCGACAGTACCAGGAGTGAAATGAGATAGAGCGCAAGCAGGAAAAAAACCAGCCACGATAGAGACAGGAATGGAAATCATGATACCGCTCCACAAGAATGAAGGCGATACGGTTACACTTAATACGCTTACCTGAGAAACAAATTAATTAGTATGTGAGTTTAAAAGAGCCGATAAAGGCTCTTTTAAAATTATGTCTAAAATTATTCATTCTACATTCTAAATTATTCATTCTGCATTATTTGGACATTCCATTTTCCTTCAGGGAGCGAATTACTCATGATCCGTGGATTCAACTTTTTGACTTCGTAATATCCGAGATTGTTTTTTCTCGTTCGATCAGCTATATCGTCTACTTGTTTTACGCTGATACTTTTAGTGACGAAAGGACTGTACATATCACCTAAACTGCCACGATCAAAGAACTTGTATTTATTCTCTCGTACATACTTCATCGCCAATAATCTAAATACATATCTTGAGGTTTCGTTATTCAGCCAGAGGTCATAAAAGTTGTTCGTATACTGACTTTCCAAACTTTTCTGCAGACCGTTTTCGCCTCTGTTGTAGGCGGCGACGACTAATATTCGCTTGTTGAATAATTTACTAAGTTCCTTCAAGTGACTGATCGCCGCCGCCGTAGACTTAGCGACATCATATCTCTCGTCGACAAACTTATTTATCACCAATCCATATTTCTGGGCAGTGCCCGGCATCAATTGCCGCAATCCTGCAGCGCCAGCCGAACTGACAACATTATCCCTCAATGCGCTTTCGATGACGGGGATATATTTGAAGTCATCAGGGAGACCTGCTTTTTTGAGTTGTTTTTCTATGGTCGGGATAATCAGATTCCATCTTTTGTAAATCATAATAAATTGCGCTTCATTGATTTCTAATAATGCAAGTTCTCTATCAAACCTTTCGATATTCAGCTGATACTTTCCTTTGGTTGGCATCACTTCACCGGCAAAATTCAATTCATTATTCATTGCGAAATTCACGGATCTTTTATTTCCGCTCACTTGGAAGATTACGATAAGTAGAAAGATAACCACAATAACAATCCTCCAGAAGATTTTTTTGTCAGCATAATATTTTTGTATCTGTTCTCGCATTTTTTTTAGACATAAGATAAAAAACATAAGATACAAGAATTTATACTAACTACAAAAGCTTTTTCAAACCAAAAAATATCTTTTAATTCGCTTATGAAATAACTATACTCAAGAAAACTTTATCCCCTAGTCATTCAACTATGATTATCATATGAATTACTTGAACGCTCGGTGCGGGGAAAGGCACTATCGTGGACTATCTTGTCCAGAAAAAGTGATTCCAGCATTTTTCCGTTAGAGCATTTATCACTCAAGAGATAGAAAAGAGAGGAATGCCTGTGAATAGAGATAGCATGATGATTGTAGCCAATGACCTTCGCGCAAAATATGGACCTTCATATATAGTTGAACAACTGTATGAACAAGCAAAGCTTAGTTGAAAAAACACCATCATAGAAAGCATCAGAGCTGTAGGAGAAGTTGAAACGCTTAAAACTAAAGAGCATTTTTATTTTTTCGCCATTGATGCGGACCCAAAGATTAGATATGAAAGAGTAGTACTCAGGGGAAGTGAAACCGATAAAATATCCTACGATGATTTTATTATGAACGAACAGAGAGAAATGAATAATACTGATCCTACGAAACAGAACATCGCTAAATGCATGCAGCTCGCTGACCACGTGTTTACTAATAACGGGACACTTGAAGAGTTAAATAAGCAGATAGAAGAAGTGATTACAGAATTGAAAATATAAACCGTGCTTACGTCATTCCGGCGGTAAGTGTTGGAGCCGGAATCCATACTGCAAGACATTTAGATTATGTAGTCATGGATTCCCGCTTTCGCAGGAATGACGTGATGTAGTATTGAGACTGGAATGACGGTTGAAAAGCAGTATGGATTCCTATATCATTTTATTATTTTACAATTCGCTCATGAGTGTGATTATAACTCCAGCAACCCAAAAAGATTATTTCTGATTTGTAGAGATATTTAAAGAAGTCGAAGAATTTCATAGACTTCAAGCACCATGGAAATTTCAAAAACCAGAGCCAGAGTTGTTTGCTAAAAGTTATTATGATGATATTATTACTCACTGAGATTCCAGACTTTTACTTGCGAAAGACGGTGAACATGTTGTTTGATTTATTATGGCGTTTAAAAGAATATCCAATCCGATACCAGTATTGCAACCAAGAGTACTGATTGAAATAGATAACTTAATGATACAAGATGAATATAAGAAAAAAGGGATAGGAAAATTATTGCTTCAAAAAATTGAAGATTGGGCAAAGGAAATTAAGGTTACCGATATTGAATTGCATGTATGGTGATTTAATGAATGAGCGATAAAGTTTTATGAAAAATCTTGATATACAATAATCTCTCATAATATGAGAAAAGTAATTTGAGAATAATCATTTCAACATTTCATCATTTTAACATTTAAGTATTATAGCATGAGAATCCCTATCGGCATTTCCAATAGACACATTCACTTATCGCAAGTAGACGCAGAGAAACTTTTTGGCAAATGATATCAATTAACGAAGCTGAAAGACATCACCCAGCCAGGACAATTTGCAGCTGAAGAAATGGTAACGCTTGTCTGAGAAAAATGACAGATAGAGAAAGTCAGAGTAGTCTGACCGAATAGAAAAACTACGCAAGTTGAACTCAGTATCGGTGATACTTTCGCTCTATGAATAACTGCACCGATCAGAATATCAGGAGAGACAAACGATTTAGCATATATAAAAATTGTCGGACCAGTCGGTGAAGTCTATGGTCCTTTCGCTATGGTGGCTCAGAGACATCTGCATTGCACGATCCAAGAAGCGCAGGAGTTATGAATCAAAAACGGCGCTATGATAAAAATGCGTGTCGGATGAATCAGATGATTAGTCTTTGAAAATGTCGCGGTCAGAGCCAAAGACAATTATGCATTAGACTTTCATATCGATATCGAAGAAGCGAACGCTGCTGGCATGAATCCAGGCGATCGAGCAGAACTTATTAAATAGACCTTAGTCTTTAGTCGATAGACCTTAGCATATGAAACTATTCTCATTTCTTCATCCCAAAAAAAAATATACGCTTGTCATTTCATGATGAGGGACGAGAGGATTTTATGCGCTTGGAATTTTGAAGTGATTAGAAAAACTTTGATACAAAGATAAAATAGAGGCGATCTATGGAGTAAGCGCGGGAGCAATTGTAGGAAGTTATCGAGCAGCAGGGTATTCCGCTCAAGAGATTTACGATATATTTTTCGATAAACGTTCTTTTGGAATTTCATCTATCAATATCTTTTCCAAGAAAAGTTTACTCAAACTCAACTATTTTGAAAAAAGATTCACTCAAAATTTACCCAAAAAAATAACCGACCTCAAGATAAAAACCTATATCTGAACCACCGACGTTAAGACGTGAAAATTCTTATTGTTTGATGAATGAGATTTGATTCCTATTCTTCTCGGTAGTATGTCTATACCTGGCATATTTCCTGTTATTCATTACCAAAATCATATCCTTATGGATGGTGGAGCGACAAATAATTTTCCTGTCGATCTAGCAAAACAAAGATATCCAAAGAATAAAATCATCGGTATTGCGCTCAATAAATTTCAAGAGAACCAAAAGATAAAAAGCATTTTTGATAATTTATCAGTGTCATTCGAAATCTTACTCAGACATCATACGGTAGAAAATATGTGATTTGTTGAACATTTATTTTACAAAGATTTGTCGCTGAAAGTCCTAGATATCAAGAAAAAAAATATGCACAAAGCGTATCTGCAGGGGTATGAAGACTGCATAGAACACTTTAACTAATAGTGAAAAGTGAAGAGTGAAAAACGATGGAATTTATTTATTAATAAAATGAAGATTCCGACACTTTTAGTTTTTCGTTTTTAGTTATTCACTATTTCCTTATCTCACAATGTTGGACATAACGTTCAGCAATTTTTTTGAAATCTTCAAGTTCTTCATCGCTAAATGGTGTTCATCAAAAATCCGGGTCGAGGGTATTTCCACCGATATAGTTTTGAAGATAATAATGTTTCGCTCATCTGATATAGACAGCCATATTTTCTATATCATCAGCGGTATGAAGTCCTTTGGCAACGGTTGTTCTATACTCGTAATCTATCTTGCTTTCCAATAATGTTTGTAATAACTTCTGGAAACTATTATAAAATTCCGCTGGCTGTTCCAGCCCAACAGCATCGCCATAACAGTGCATAGAATGCTTCAAGTCCACTGCTACATAATCCAAAATTTTATCCTGAATCATTCTTTTGACGATTTGATAATCTCTCCCGTTCGTATCCAACTTGACCAAGAATCACATCTCTTTGATTTTCTTTACAAAGTCATATAAGTCAGGTCGTAATGTAGGTTCTCCGCCACAAATGCTTACACCATCCAAGAGTCATCTTCTCGCTTTCAGAAAGTTGAAAAATGCATCTTCTGGGATCAAATCATTTTGAAATAGCATCATCTTTTCGGGCAGCACACATTCAGGGTTATGACAAAAATGGCAGCGAAAATTGCATCACTGAGTAAAGACAACACAAGCTATTTTGCCTGGATAGTCGATCATTGTGGACTGTTGTATTCACGCAATTTTCACGGTTTTTTTTATTATTCTACAAAGTAAATCACATTTCTTGTAACATTTCCATAATAGTACTTAGAGGTATTCCCATCATAACATTCATAGGATTGCCGACAATGGTGTCGATAAACGTCATACTGTAATAATTAGAAGAATCAAATCCATGTGCATAAGTTTTATATTTTTCATCGCAATTATCTAGATATTTGTCTATCTCATTATCACTATATTTTCTCATGGTATTATTTGTTTTTACGCATTTTGAAAGTGTCTTACCTGTTGTTACATCTATCATATATACACCGCTATAAAAAGAAAATGTTTTTCATGACATTGCCTTTAGTCTCGCAAATCATTCTTCTCTAGATCTCGGTTTTTCCAAAATTTCACCATTAAATAATCCTACAGAATCAAATCAAACGACTATTCCTATTTTATGATTTTGTGCAACCGATTCTGCTTTTAATCTTGCTAAATGTTTCGTCAAATCTTCAGGGTTCGATGGTCTATCTGCTGTATATTCATCAACTTTACTTCCTTCGCTGGTAAAGTACAGTCAGAGTTTTTCGAAAATTTCAAGTCTGTAGGGAGATGTAGTCGCAAGGATGAGATCTTGTTTTTCTGAAACAGTGTTTTGATCCTTTTCCATATATATTTTCAGTAAATAAAATGTTATTTTTCAAATTTTAAAAAATATTCTCTTGGTGACATTTTGATTTGTACAATTGTTTTCCATTCATTATCGACTTCTGAAATTCTTCTCAGTATATCACCATCCATAAAGAGAGGATCTATTATCCTGCTTTTACAGAAGATATGATGATCAAAATCATTGGGATCATTTTTATATGGAATTTTGTTATTCATACGCTGCCAATGCATAGATAATTGTTTGTCGCTTTCAATATGAGCAGTGATTTTCTCCAAAACTTGTGTATCAGTTGTATAAAAATCATCAGCATTGAGATATCATTGTTGCCAAGCATATTTCAAACAGTCTCCAACGGCTTGAAGCATTGCCGCAGATTCAATGCAGGTCATATATTCATTCACTTTATAAAACAATTCTGCAAACAACTTAGCTGATGCGATATCTATGAACACTCGCTTTTTATCTTTGACGATAAGATGCTTCAAAATATATGAAATATCCTCTGAGGAACAGATGGTATACGACCAAGCATCTCTTAATGCGTAATCTATCCTATCAGCACAGAGATCAGGTAATATGGTCTCTTTAAGAGGAAATTTTTTATCATCAATAATGTCGTTGATGTTCAAGCCATGCTTGCTCAGTATGCCGGGGATATCCGTTTTATTGATAAAAGATTCAAAGATATTATCTTGATGATTCTGTTCTCTCTGATCTTCTTCTTCAAAAATATAATCCAGACAATGAGAAAATGTCCCATGAGAAAGATCATGAACTAATCAGGAAATTTGTTCTTCATGTGATGCTCAATATTTTTTTAAGAGAAAGTAGACTCCTAGAGAATGATCAAAGCGTGAACGTGGTATGCTTGGAAAATATACATGAAAATATCCTGCTTGATTGATCCCTTTTAATCTTTGCATAGCGGGACTATTTATAAGATCAAGAATTACCGGCTCTTGGATTTCAACACGCCCATATATATGATCATCATAAATCATTCATTTTTCTCAATAAATAAAAAGTACATAAAGTTTTTTTGTGGCAGAAAGATGTTTTTTTATTTTATATTTCGTGCCTTATGACTTTATTGCTCAAAGAATTTTAGTGTCTATAGAGGACACCATCTAGATAATTTTTTATTAATTTCTTGCTAGGAAAAAATAACGGTGTAGGAAGATTATGTAAGTCAAATCGTTTCCATTGAGTGATCTCATCTGGCTCCATAACTTGCGGTTCACCTTCACTATCTTCACACAAAAATCATATCGTTATAAAATGTTTATCTGGAACTATATCATTGGTTATGCTGATGATTTTAATAGTATCTGTATTGATGGTAAGTCCAGTCTCTTCGAGCGTTTCACGAGCGCATAATTCTTCAAAACTTTCATGAAAACGCATCTTGCCTCCAGGCATAGTTCGTGTTCATTCACCATGAAGTTCAGAGGACGCTTTGACGGGATCCACGTGTCTTTGACCAAGAAGAACTTTTCCTTCTCTAAGAATCATCACCCCGAATCATACTCCTACATTAGTATTTTCTGCCATGCTTTTTTACTTGTTATTTAAAAAAATTACTTGCTAGTTGCTCGTCCTCGGTTTACCGGGATTAGTTGCCTTCACATCCGCATCCTACAAATTCTACTTGCGGCGCAAAATGTCTTACAAATGCTGAGTTTGCGGTTTTTTGTTCGTCAAAATACTTTCTGCTATAAAATTCTGATTTTTTCCCGACATTATAATTGCCTACGGGCCTGAGATATCACATCACACGAGTGAATACCTGACATGGAGTTCTGTGGATCTCCTGCCCTTGTTTGTTGTAGAATGTTTGCATGGCGACAAAGCTGTTATGAAGGTAAAAGGTAGAATTGTTGTACTGTTTGACACTAAATGTTAAGTTATAAATGCTAAGTTTTAAGTAGTTGTATTTTTTTATTTCATGCTAAGTCTTAAATAAAAAGAATTCCATTATTTAGCGCTTAACATTTAACACTTAGCATTGTTGTTAGTTTAGTTGTTTATTTTACTCTCAGACATAATTCTGAGTTTTTCTGGGTCTGAGGTATGCTTTTTTCTGATATCCAGATTAAATTCATCCCCTATATAACCAAGCTCTTTATCGCATTTTGGACAATAATCATGTTCCCCTTTTATGTATCCATGTTTTGGACAGATAGAGAAGACCGGTGATATAGTGATATATGGGAGCTGGTAATTTGATATAACTTTTTTGACAAGTTGTTTGCATGCTTGCGCATTGGAAATTCTTTCTCACATATAGAGATGAAGTACTGTTCATCATGTGTATTTGCATTGTAATTCGTTTTGTTGCTCAAGCGCTTCAAAGGGATCATCAGTATAGCCGACGGGAAGCTGAGTAGAGTTGGTATAATAGGAAGCGTCTTTGGTTCAAGCTTGAATAATATTTGGGATCTGTTTTTTATCTTCTTTGGCAAATCTTGTGGTAGTTCATTCAGCCGGTGTAGCTTCGAGATTGTAGAGATTACCAGTTTCTTCTTGATATTGTTTGAGTATCTCTCTCATAAAATCTAAAATTTCAGTGGCGAATTTTTTTCCTTTGTCAGTAGAAATGCTTTCTTTGCCAGTAGTAAAGTTGAGGATAGCTTCATTCATGCCATTGAGACCGATAGTTGAGAAGTGGTTTCTAAATGAATGGAGATATCTTTTGGTATAAGGATACAACCCTGCATCTAACCATTTTGTAATCTCTTTTCTTTTCAGTTCAAGAGATGTTTTGGCTAGATTCATAAGGTTACGAACCTGAGTTTTAAATCCTTCCATATCTCACATAAAATTATATCATATTCTGGCCATATTCAAGGTTACTACTCCGATAGATCACGTCATTTCCGCTGATCAAAAAAGACCTCCTCCTCTTTTTTCCAGCTGAGAAAGGTCGAGTTGTAATCTACAGCACATGGATCTTACCGCGCCTGGTTTATACGCATTAGGATTTTTTTCTTTAGTAATAGTGCCATCTTTATTTTTGATGACTTTAAATTGCGATCCTACAAAGTTTTGGAAATAAGGGATTCCGTATTTGGCCGTCATTTCAAAGAGTAAATCGATATCCGGATCATTTCGTGGAAAGTCTTCAGTGATATTATATGTTGGTATAGGGAAAGTGAATACTGAGCCAGACGAATCTCCTGCCGTATACACCTCAATAAGTACTCTGTTGATCAGCCTCATTTCTTCTTCAAGTTCGCTGAATTTTTTATAATAATATCCTTTCTCTATCCCTCAAAGCATCAGTGACTTGTCTTTTAGATCTTCAGGACATGCCCAGTCGAGGGTGATATTGGTAAACGGCGTTTGGGTTCCCCGACGTGAAGGGACATTTAATCCAAAGATAAAATTTTGCATCTGCTGGGTGACGTATTTATGAGTTTTTTTGTAGAGATATTTCTTTTTTTCTTCTTCGTTGCCAAAAGACACCTTTAGCTCTTTTAATTCTGTTTCAAGTTCGGTCTTGTATTTATGGACGAAGGGAGCTAAATAGGTATCGAAAGAGGAAAACGCTTGCGCACCAGCCCATTCGTTTTGAAGGGTTCAGAAAAAATTAATCATTTGGTTGACAGCTGCTTGAAGATTTTTTGGCGGTGCTGATTGTACTCTATTATCGATCCCGTTAAATCCTTCTTCTAAAAGTTGTCTAAGACTTCGTCCTGCGCAATATCAGGCAAAAAATCCTAAATCGTGGATATGGTAATCTCCATTTCTATGTCAATTGCCGATTTCAGTTGGATAAACATGGGAAAGCCAGTAATTTGCCGTCAATTTTCCAAAGCCATTGAGGATAAGTCCCCCCAAAGAAAAACCCTGATTGGCGTTTTCATTTACTCTCCAGTCGCTTTGATCAAGATATTCATCCATAGTTTTTTCCACTTCGATGACGACTTTCTCTTGTGCTCTCGATTCAGCTCTTTTTTGTCTATAAATGATATATGCTTTGGCTACGGTATCATGACCTTCTTTCACCAATATCTTTTCTACAATATCTTGGATGGTTTCTATATTGGGGATTTCTTTCCCTACTTTCTTTTCGACTTCTTTGCTCACTTTTTTTGCGAGTATAGGCACTTCTTTAAAGTCTGTCCCCCCAACAGCTTCTATCGCTTTTTTGACAGCAGCTTCTATTTTGCTTATATCAAAATCAATAATTGCTCAATTTCTTTTTCTTACTTTATAGATAGCCATACTTTATAATTCTAATGATTAAAAGATTAATAATATTATTAAGATTAAAAGATTAGGTATATACGCGAGTAAGTAAGAAATATTTTAATATTTTAAATATTTAAATTTTTTAATTGTGTTTTAGTATTTACAAATCCTCAAAATATAGTAAATACACAAGATATTGTGGTTTACGGAAAAACGTAGCCACTATATATAGTAACATCGCTTCATTGCAACGGAAAATTCGTTAAAAAAAATTGTAACAAAAATATATATTTGAAGCATGATTGTGACTATAAACAACCTTACCTTCGTTTCCTCTCTTTGCTATGTGTAATTGCTAGATGTTCTTAAACTTATACAACTCTAATCCATTGATCATACTCGTCTTTTCATCTTTAATCGCTTCGTTTGCTTGGACGATAATAATTTTATCATCGAGCGAAATGTTTCATTTGAAGATGATTCTGATCATTTCTTTTCCGATTCTTTTGAGATTTTCATAACTAAATGACAATGAAATTTTATATCCTCTGACTCCTCGAAGCATATTAAGATATCTATAATTTTCGTCGCTCTTGGTAAAAGCGATGATCGGTACTCTAGGTTTCAAACTGGAAAGCCTACCTGCGGAATAGCCGTTCTCCGTATACAAAACTATAGCTCTGACATCTACTTCTTGAGTAGCTCTATGCGCATTATAGATAATATAATCTCTTACCATAAATTCATTGTTCGCATAGAAACGAGTCAGTTCTTGCGGCGCTATCTTGAGTTCCAATGTATCCAAAGTATCAGAAAGCTGCGTGATTATATTGAGTGGATCATCTTCTCTGAGCAAGGTATCAAGCATATATGCATCTGCCGCCATATGAGAAAATTTTTTCAACTGAGTTTCATTGATAAGTTGATATTTATTTTTTTCAAACTTACCGACGAAGCTAACAATCGCTGGCTTTCCTAGGACTTTGCATTTTTGCACTAAGATTTCTTCATTCAGCTTCATTGCTTTCATCGCTTTCTCTATTTTTTCAAATACAAAAATCAATCCATCTGAAATATCAAGCAGATCATCTATATTTTCCAATGCCTCAGGAGTTTCAATTTTCGCAAGGATTTTCATGTTGCCTGCATTTTTGGTCGCCAAAAATTGTTTCAGTTCTACAATATCATCTCTTGTTTTTACTAGAGAAGGAGCCATGACGTGAACGCCATATTCCAGTCCCCGTAAAATGTCATGTTTATCTCTCTCGCCAAGAAAAGGGAGATTGAGATCATAATTTTGGAAAAAAACTCTATCAAACTGAATAATCCATCCTCATTCAATCACCTCACACATGGTTGCATGTTCTTTATTAGATTTGATTTTGATCACGACACCACTTTGCTGAAACTTAATCACCTGTCCGACTTTCAATTCACGAAGAAACGCTGCATCGACAAAAATTCTTTTATCATGTTCCTGAGCGTATTCGCTATATTCTATCTCTATCGTTTGTCTTGCTTTGACTTTGATGTCCAAGACATTCTTCACTCTAATATCAGATCACCTCGTCTCCATCATAATAGTTTTGCTATTGTCGAGCTTCATGATCGTGTCGATATATTTTTTATTATTATCGTCAAACCCGCCGGACAAAGAGATTCTAAAAATATCTACCATATTGATGACTTTGGAAAGCACGGTTTCTTTGGCTAATGTCGGTCCTACACCTGCGATGATTTTGGAAAAATGGAAGTTGTTCATGCGAATCGGAATTTAGAATTTAAAATTTAGAGTTTAGAGTTTAGAGTTTAGAATTTAGATTTTCTAAATTTAGAATTTTGAATTTCTAAATTTTCGGTTTGTTTCCTCTTTCTAAATTCTGAACTATTTTATAGTTTGTTCGTATCTACAATGACAAATCATTTTCTGCTCAATGTCTTTACTAATTCTTTGTTCTTGATAGTGACCATACCGCGATTGTCTGCAATAAAGTATGCGATCTCATCTCCGATAAGGAAACAGATATTTTGATCAGCAAATTCAATCGGGAAGAGGATGTCAGTTATATTATTTTTTTTCGGTGAGTTTACTTGTGTCTTTACATCCAAGAGAGGAAGATCATCAAAGCTTTTCAAATTGATTTTCAATCACATATCTTTTTCTAACTGACTAATATTCGCGCCTGCTTTTCCAATGACACGTCCTTTGGATATTTCAGGGATATAGACGTCGAGATTGGAAGATCACTTTATTTTCAGAAGAAAGTCACATGGCAATAATTGCTGCAATTTTTGCGTAATCGTATGTTTCGCATATTCACCAAGCGCAGTTTTTCACTTGCTCTTCAGTCATCATTCATCACTTGTCCCCAAAAGGGGCATCACGACTATTTGTTCTCCGAAGGTATATATTTCATATTCTACTTGTTTAGTCAAAAAACTCGTTATTATTATTACCGGTCTTGCGAGGTCTTCTGACTCCATTCCTTCAGGAACTTTTACCGTAAGCTGAAGTGTGTATATTTGTTGGATAACTCATTTATCTATATAGATGACCGTATCAATTACCTGCGGGATGACTCCCATTTCGATAGTTCCTAAGAATCTTTGGATGCTATCTACGGCTCTCGTGGCGTGAATTACTCCCACCAACCCTATTCCCGTCAATCTCAGATCTTTATATAATTCAAAGTCAGAGGTATTCCTTACTTCATCATACACCGTATAATCTGGTCTTGAGAGCAAAAGGATATCTCTCACTTCATCATGACTTCCATACGTGAAACTATATTGGACGATATCATCAGAGACGAGGAGATCACGAGGGGATTCAATAGTTTTGATAATGTTGTTGTCTTTGTGATAGACGTCAATTAATGCTTGAGCAAACGTAGTCTTTCAACTTCCTGGCGATCATGAGACCAAAATTCCTTTCGCCTGATTTCTCAATAAATTAAAGATCTCTGGATCCAGATGATAATCTTCCATGGTCAGGGTTTTGATCGGTTTCACTATCGTCATTTCCAATCCATCAGAAAGCGGAGGATAGACGATCACTATTCTATATGGTCCGAGCTGAAGAACTTTGGAGAGTTTTCTATCGATTTCTATAAATCCATCATCTCTGTTTTCTATTTCCT
>JBAZRN010000005.1:19510-55197 GCA_041663325.1 Candidatus Absconditabacterales bacterium
TCAATAAACTTATTCATTTCCTCTTTATTCATAGACTTTTTATCAACGACTGGCTTCCAGTTTCCTGGGCTACCCTTTTTTCTGATAATAGAGCGACCTTCCTTGATATGAAAAGACATTGTCGTTTCGTCGAAGTATTGGTCGAGAAATGAATTTCAGATGATTTGTTGCATGTTTGAAAATTTTACGGTGTAAAATTTTAATGAATAATGAATAGTGAATAATGTCGGACTTGTTTTGTAATGGACTATTGTAATTTACGATAGGGTATAATAAGATGATTCATGCATTATTCATTATTAATTCTTAATTTTTAATTATTTTTTATTTACCAGTGCATTCTCAGTCATATAAGAATGTCGCTAACTTATTTGCATTCATTGTGCATCTATTTCCAAAGGTTTGTTCGACTGGTTCGCATGGCGCTTTGATACATTGGACAGCGACGCTTGCACAAACAGGTGCGTATTCCATAGTACAAACTGTTCATTTGTCTCATGTAGTTGATAAGCATTCTCATCTGAAGTATGCTCGTTCTTCACAGTTAGTCCCGTCAGGGAGATGACACATACCATATTGTCCGCCTGTTCATTCTAGTATTTCAAGTGTTCATCAATTGTTTACACAATTTGTCGAAGCGGGATTAGCTAACCCAACAGCGCCAGTGCTTGTCTGATCTGTGAAATCTGATTGGATATTCGTAGGAATTCATAGCATATTAAGCGCTTTTTGTGATATCGGTAGCTGAGGAGTTTTTATTAGGAACAAAAATCATAGCCCGAGAAGGACGAGAATAAATAATATCCAGATAACTTTTTTCATGGAATATATGCAAGAATAAAGAACACACTACTTGTATAGTATTTTTATTATGTTATTTTTCGCAGTCTGGAGGCAAATCACATCCATGATCATCTTTTCCGCCATCTACAATTTTTCCATCTGGACAAAATCATGGTCATGGTTGAGATCGTTGAGGACATGGGAAATTTTCGTCTACGTCAGATTTTTCTGTGATTATATTGCCAGTCATTTGGATTCCTAATGTTGTCATCACTTTCTGCGAAATCGGCAATTCAGGATTTTTCACTACATAATATAAAAGCCCAATCGCCAGAAGGAGAAGGACAATCAAAATCCGAAGGAATTTTTTCATTTGCTGCGTTACAGAAGGATAAAATTAAGCTACGTTACAAAAGGATAAAATTAACTAAAACCAGTAGAAGAAAAAAGGACTTGGATATTGTTCCGTCCTTTGGGTTGTCGATGTGTCGTCTATATGTTTTGTTTTAAAATTGTAGATATCATAAAGTATAAATTGGTTGTCATAACAAGAGGACTTATATTGATTTTTTTTGAAATTTCAATATAAAAGCATAAACTCAGAGCGAATTCTGGCTTTTTACCTAGTATTTTTGTGATGACTTTTAGCGTAAACGGTATCAAACAAGAAAAAAATGAGAAGTATACTATAGAGATGTTGGTCTGTGCAGACGCTCCATTGCTTGTTAGAAAAATTCTCGAAGAACATACTATTCTGATTCTTTCTCTCAAAGAATTCACTGACGACAAAAAAACGTTCGGGGATATTTATTTTACGATTAATCTTAATTTCCAAGATATAGACATTGTCACAAAATATACCGATATCCAAGAAGCCTGCAATTTTTTTACCTTCATCGGATTCGATATTGCTCGTATCAACAGCTATTCCAAGCCGCTTTCAAAAAAAGAAATAGACGCCATTATTTCCCATGCGCAAAGTGATGCAGCAAATAAAAAGACACAAGTCCGTGAACAGATAGAGAAAATGGAAAACGAAGAAAAAAAAGTCTATGAGGACGTACATTTGGAGTCAGCAAAAAAAATTATTTCAAGAGTGTTTGAAAAGATAGACGAGACGACCAAAAGATCAGCTGGCGCGATTTCATTACAAGATACAAAAAAAATTAAAGCGCTTGCCGATGAGCTCAAAAAGTTACGTATGGGGACCAATTTCGAAAAAATCAGAGAGATCATCCAGGAAATATTCAAAATGATAGAAAAGATTAACGACAAACGATATGCGAGCATACAGAATGCGAATGACACGATTTCCAATGAATCATTAGTTACCAAAGTGGATGTAGATAAAGAACTTGAGAGAATGGAAAACGTCAAAATCCTGAAATCGCTTGGTGCGCACATCTCGCTCAAGAACCAAGATTACGCGATATTCGGTTCATCAGCTATTTTTCGAAAGTTTCTCCAAAAAGATTTTCTGCTTAAGGTATCTAACCTGTGATGACTGCTCTATTCGCTCTATGATATCACTGAATTTATTGTGGTTATCGTGATTTCTTTGTTATGAATTTACACGTTAGCCAACGATATTTACCTCTTTTCGACCAATCAATTTAGCTTTGCGTTCTCGCTTATCAGCATAGGAATCCGATGAATAGTCATCTTCGCGTCGAGATATTTCAGAAATAAATCAGTAGGAAAGTTATTATTGATCATATTGATTGCGATAGGGTTGCATTATGCATTGATGTGGATGATAACTGCTAATTTCGCGCTTTAGGCAAAAATGGAATTTAGAATGTAGAAAAAAGAAACAAAAAAATGAAATTTAGAAAGGAATGGAATTTAGAATGTAGAAAAAAGAAACAAAAAAATGAAATTTAGAAAGGAATGAAATTTAGAATTTAGAAAAAAGAAACAAAAAATGAAATTTAGAAAGGAATGGAATTTAGAATGTAGAAAAAAGAAACAAAAAATGAAATTTAGAAAGGGGAATAATTTAGAAATTCAAAATTCTAAATTCAAAATTCTGTTTTGTTTCTAAATTGTGCCTTCTAAATTCTAAATTAAGTATTTTACTTTGCTACATATTCATGGCTCTTTTACTTCTCTCCACTGTGATCATCGGTTTCGTGCTCTTCTTTTACGGCATAGGACTTCGATACTTGGCTTTTATACCATTGCTTTTCTTGGGATTTTTTTTCTGATACTATGGAGCGGCGAAGACGATAAAGACGACAGGATCTGATGTTTTGCAAAAATATTCTCTCTACGTCGCGCGAACAATTATCCTCGCAGGACTTGTTTGAGTGCTCAATTACTTCGGGATGGATCTCACGGTGACGGCGCTTTCATTGCTTACGCTCAACTTAGTGTTACGAGTTGCATCATATATCGCTAATTACAAAGATGGAAAATCTGTCTTTCAAATATGATGTTATTTCTGCATACTATTATTACTCATAATTTCACTGGCACTTTGATGACGGGTTGTTTTCTTTAATGTATTTGCAATGCTTCGAGTCCTTCATCTTTGAATCATCGCTTTCTTCATTTTCTTAGTCGGACTTCATCAAGACGTCGATAAGTATATGTGGTATAAATTAGGGATTCTATCGTTGTGAACGATCTTTCTCGTTGTTTTTGATCAGATAAAAAATATATATCTGGCATTAACAATAAATGGATTGATCCTCACCGGGATTTTTTATTTCGTGGAAAAAGTCTTCCAATTCACGCCGCAATCAGCTGAGAAAAAGAAAGATATTTCCGTGAGACGTGTCCTCGCTGGCGAAAGAATGACCGTTCCCAAGACCTATTACAATTCCAAAACCATGGAAACAATTCACAGCTTCTTGACTACGATGCCAGGACGAACTAAACAGGTGCTTGAGCTTTTCAATGTCATTCTGATAGCAATCCTCATCGTCTACTATATTACTCACGTTTGAAACTTTGCGACAGTCAACCACTTGCTTTATCGGGCGGTGATAGCGACCTTTATCGCTAACGTCTTCTTTCTCAAAAAAGTCTGATACAATAGCGTTGTGCAAAACCTCGTCGTCTTCCTCGTCATCAACTTCGCAATCTACGTGAGCTTATTCTCGTATTTCAACGGCGACATCGGTTCCGTAGTCAGCCGATGAATCTTCCGAAATATCTTTAGCGCAGCGATGATTTTTTACGCACATAGAGTACCGATGCTGGCGAAGATATTCAGCAAGACGGATTATATGTATTGGATAGTAGCGAGTGTCGGAGCAATGATCGTCAACGTGATATTGCTTATCAGAACTGAACTGTCGGGAGAGTTGATATTCTTCTTGGTCTTGGTGTATGTAGGTGTTCAATCAATGGTAATGTATTACGCAGCGAAGTATTTGGGGAAAATAGAAAATATAAATTAATTTATCTGATTTTATTTCATGAAAATATCTCCGTTTCGGCGGGGATTTTTTTATGTCTAGATTGAAAAAATGAGGGAAATCATTATAGTTAATAACTAAAGAAATAGAAATTTAGTTGGTAATAATGGAAAATGAACGCAGATGTAGAAAGTGAATCAAAAGAAACAGAATTGATTCAAACTGACCTAACGGTAATAACCACCCATAAAAATGAGGATGTTGATTTGTTTAATGAAAATTATCAAATGTGAATGCATCCTAATTTTCTAAATCTTAAAGATGTTAAAAGGTACAATATTACAAATCATGCCAGATGGTTTAAAAATAAAATAAAATTAAATCATTTGATGGAAGAGATTGAACCTATTAATAAACGAAAGATTTGTATAATTGATTTCGGAATGAATATTGGCACAGAAATTAATGGTATTAGACCGGTAATCGTTTATAAGTCTTCGACTTATAAATATTGAGAGGATATGATAGTTATGCCCATTACTTCTTTTTATGATGAATCATGAGAGGAAAAATCACAAGATGCTTTAGATGTAATATTAGAAGCAGATTTAGAAAATGGTATAGATCATAAGTCATTAGTAAAAATCAGACAATTAAGATGTGTATCAAAAAAGAGACTAAGAAGAGATAAAAAATCGTGAATAATTAAGATTTTAGGGAGTATTGTAAATGATGATATTAAGAGAGAAATAAATGGAAATATTAAAAAAATGTTTGGACTAGATGGAAATGATAATTAAAAAAAGCTCTTCAATCCTTGCGGATAAGAGCCTGCTACCCCGAGGGGCTACATCTAAGTGAATTGAGTATATATAAAAAACATCAAAAATCAAGTAAAAGTCAAGTCAAATTACAAGAAACCTCTTGCATTTTAAAAAAATCATAGTTTCTAAAAGGAGTCTTTCGACTTTTTTTTGTTTGAAAAAAAGAAGTGAATGGGTATATAGGAACAGATTTTTTAATGATTAATATGCTTTTCATGTCTTTCGACCTTAAAACCATTTTTCCACTACCAGATGAAGCGTTAGCTATCTTCGATAAAAAGAGCATAAAAGCTCTAGAATTTTTTGAAGAAAAAGGAAAAACTTACGTTAAAACTTTTGAACATGGAGGAAAAGACAAAATGGTTTCTGGGGCAAAAACTGCGCCTGAAGAAATAGTCAGACAATTGTATACGTATGAACTTATAAAAAAATTCTGATATCCTACAGATAGAATCAAACTTGAAATTGATGTACAATTCGGTCGTGAAGTGGGAAAGAAAAGAGCTGATATAGTTGTTTACAGGGAAGATATGCAAACTCCATATATTATCGTAGAAGTAAAAAAACCTGATGTAAAAGACGGTATGTGACAACTCAAAAGTTATGCAAATGCAACATGAGCACCGATTCTGGTTTTGACTGATGGAAAGCTTGAAACAATCTTATTAAGAACTGATCCAAATCTTTTTGAATCATTACCACAACTACCGAAGTTTAACGAAACAGTAGAGGATGTACAAACAACAGTATTAACATATAAAGACTTAGAAGAAATAACAAATCTTAAACAATTAATTCTGGATTTAGAAAATGCAGTACTTGCTAACTCATGAGTGAATGCTTTTGATGAGATATTTAAATTGATCTATGCAAAACTTTATGATGAATTAGAAACGCCACCCAACCAAAATAGGAGATTCCGTATAATAGCAGGCGCTACAAACAAAGAAAATCTGGATAATATTTGCAAGCTTTTTGAAGATGCGAAACACCAGCGAAGAGATGTTTTTAAAGATAAAGACGAAATAGAAATTCCAGAAAATGCTGTCATACCTGCAGTATCACTTTTGCAAAAATATCGTTTATTCTGATCTAATTTACAAGTTATAGACGACGCATTTGAATACTTAATTTCTCAAGATAGTAAATGAGCAAAAGGACAATACTTCACGCCAAGAATAGTAATCGATATGTGTGTAAATATGCTCAATCCACAGGCAAACGAAGCGATATTAGATCCTTCAGCAGGTAGCTGCGGATTCTTACTTCATGGAATGCAATACGTGTGGGAACATTATCTCAATGAGTCTCAATTTGGACCAAGAACAGAATTAAAGCAGAAAGAATATGCTAACGAAAAACTCTACGCATTAGATTTTGATCCGAGAGCGGTCAAGATTGGAAAAGCAATGATGCTGATCGCGGGAGATGGAAAGACTAATGTCGCATACGCAAATTCGCTTGATTCTTCTGTATGGGAAGATACCGTTAAAACGAAATTTAGAAATCACTTATTGTCGTTCAAAGATTATGACGAGAACAAGAGAAATCAGGACAAAATGATAGATTTTGATTTTGATATTGTGATGACTAATCCTCCTTTTGCAGGAGAACAAACAGGAACCATTCTCAATAACTACGACTTATGATTTAAGCGAGACAAAGACTTTCAAAAAACCAATAAACATCAAAATTCTGTAGATAGACATATTCTCTTCATTGAAAGAAACTTAAATTTTCTCAGACCAGGAGGAAGGATGGCAATCGTCTTGCCGCAAGGAGTATTTAACAATACCAGCGAAGAATACGTCCGCAAATTCATTATGTCCAAAGCAAGGATTCTCGGTGTAATCGGGCTTGATGGAAATGCGTTTAAACCGCATACAGGGACCAAAACAAGTGTATTACTCTTACAAAAACGAGAAAATAAAAAACTGGATAATTATCCGATATTTTTTGCTACGTCAAAAGTGCCGTTCAAAGACAATAGCGGAGAGTATATCTACGTCAATAATGAAGATGGAAAGAAATTAAGAAATGATTTGGAAGATATAGCACAAGCGTTTGTTGCTTGGGGAAAGGAAAAGGATCAGAACTTTAAATTTTTACTTAAGAATGATTAAAACAGAATTTTGAAAATTCATAGAACGATGTACTTCTCAGACATTATCTGATAATACAAAAAAAATTATCAGTTTAATATTTTGAAATTTTGACGAAATAGAAAAAAGAACAAATCATCATAAAGAAGATTGAATGAATAGATGAGATTATATAGCAAAGTTAATTAAGGAAAATATTGATGAAGAAATAAAATTCCCTCCTATTATAGAAAAAACAGAAACAACAACGGAAGATTTAATTGATGGGTGAAAAAAACTTGGTTCGCTCACAGTTTCTAATTTTAGATGATTCCAAGAAGAAAAATTTTTTGATTTTCATGATTCTTTTAATTTATTATATGGGCAAAACTGATCGGGAAAATCGAGCTTTAGTGAAGCTTTAGAATATGGATTATTGTGAAATGTAAAAGAAAGAGATAATAGGTGTAAACTATCTATAGAAAAATATTTAGAAAATTGTTATACCGGAAAGTTTGATCCACCTAAGATTCTTTTTAAGGACGGTAGTTTAACTGAGGCAAATGAAGATTCGTATAGATTCTGCTTTATTGAAAAGAATAGAATTTTAGAGTTTGTTAGGCGTAAATGATGAGAAGAAGCAATTGAATATTTGTATGGGTATTGACCATTTATGCAATTTATCAATGAATTTAATGATGATATCACTGCAAATTTGAATAAATCTGATATAACTCAAGAAGAAGTAGAAAAAAATAAAAAATATACACAGATTAAAAGCGAATTTCAAACAGTTAGCGCACAAAAAGATACCAATTTACAAAAATTAAAAAACCAGGTTGATGATCTTTGATTCCAAAGTTCTTCTTTAGAACAAATAGAAACTGATGTTTCTAAAGAACAAAAAGAACTAGAAGAAAAAAAACAAAAGATACAGGAACAGATAACGACTATTGAGGTGCAGGATAAATTGAAAAATCAGTCGGTGGATGTAATAGAAAATAATAAAGAACCCGTATACTCGACCAAAGAGAAAAATAATTCATTAAAACGAATAATCTCCTCAATAACGCTCATTTTCTTCTGAACTATGTCAATTATTTATAGTAATTTCTATCGGCTCCTATGAATAGTGATTATTCCAATTCTATTGTTATTTTGGAAAAACATACTTTCTTCTTTTTTAAGAAAAGCGATACCCGTACCATGAACCATTGAACAAAAAATAAATAAAGAAAAATCGGAAATAGATATACTAAGAGAACAATTAAAAATAATTATATCAAAATTAGAAGTTCTAAAAGAGGTATGATCTGCTATAGCAATAACCAAAAATACAAATTCAAATTTAAATGATAAAGAACATGAGTTAAAAGATTTCGAGAACTTAAACAAACAAATACTAGAAGATTTTGAAAAAAAGAAAGAAAAAGAATCTAGGATTTCTGACTTTATGCCATGCTATAAAAAATTTGTGAAATCATTAATAGATTATATGAAGTATAAAGTTTTATCTTGAGATGACAAAAAGGCTCTAGAATTAAAAACAGTAGAAATATTCAATATGCTGTTAGGGGAATGAAGGAAGGAATTGCAGATAAAAGAATTATGTCTACCTAAAACTTGAGAAGAGAGTCTTTCATTAAAGCTTATTATAGATAAAGAAATAGATCCACTACTTATCTTTAGTGAATGAACGTTGAGGTGTTTGTGAGTATCTATATTGTTTGCAAAAGCTATAGAAGGAAAAGTACCATTCATTATTTGTGATGATATAGTAAACGCAATAGACTTTGATTTCAGGCGAAATATTTTAAATTTTTTATTAAATTATCCACAAATATCAGAAGTACAGGTAATACTTTCGACACATTCAGAAAACTTTAAAAATACTGTTAAAGAGAATCTTTGAAATAAAGACTACAAGGAATATGATATAATATATTCATTATCTTGAACGACTTTTATGATTGGAAAAGGAAATTATGAAAAAGAGTCATCAAGATATTTAGCTGAAAACAATACTACTGATTGTTTGCATAAATGTAGGCTTTGGTTAGAAAAAATAATAGAAAATATATGTAAAAAATATTGAATACAAAAGCTCTCCTGAGAATTCTATACATCAAATTGATCTGTGGATACAGCAACAAAGTTAAATGCATTACTGACTGATATAGAGAAAAAAACAGACGAGTTGTCGATTAAATTGACAGATGGTCTCAAACTAATAAAACCTTGAACACAATTTTACAAATATTTGAATGAAAAAAGCCATAAGAATATAGATGAGTTAGAAGATGTAACAATAGACGAAACGAGAGAGATTGTACAGTCTATGAAGACAATAAATGATTTATTGATTGAGAAAAAAATAATATGTCCTTCCAGCAACTCATAGCACAAAAAGATCTAGATATTTCAATTGTAGAATTGAAAGATTTAGAATGATCGTCAAGATTTGATGCAGAATTTTATAAACCTATATATTTACAGGGCAGTAACCTTATAATTAATAAAAAACATGACAATCTTTTGAATATTACAAAGAAAATAGATGTGGGGTTCGTATGAACAATGGTAAAAGAATATACCGATGAAGGAGTTACTTTGTTACAAACACAAAACGTGCAAGAATTTTTTTTAGATGTCGACAACGTAGTAAAAATTAATAATGAGTTTCACAATAAATTGAAAAAGTCTCAAATAAATTATTGAGATATACTTATCGCCAGAAGTTGATCTTTTGGGAAGGCGAGTATATACTTATGAAAAGATACGATAAACTCTTCAGATGTTATTATTATAGAAGCAAAGGAGGAAGCAATAAATCCATTTTATCTGCTTACATTTATTAATTCAAGGTATTGAGTAGGACAATTAATAAGATTCGCAAGTTGATGATTACAGGGGCACGTAAATTTATGAATACTTGAATCTTTTTCTGTCCCTTTTTCAGATCTTTATTTTCAGGAAACAATAGCCAAAATAATTAAAGAATCTTTTGCTCACAGAGAAAAATCTAAATCTCTCTATCAACAAGCCGAGCAACTTCTTCTCTCAGAGCTTGGTCTTGAGAACTATAAGCCAACCGAAAATAATATTTCAGTTAAAAATAGTAATGAGGTAGGGATTTTTTCTAGAATGGATGCAGAATTTTTCCAGCCGAAATATGACGAAATCATAGAGAAAATAAAAAATTATAAATGATGACGGGATGTGCTAGATAATCTTATAGAAGTGTCTGATGAAAAAATACAACAGACAGAAAATAAAATATTTCAGTATGTGGAACTCGCAGATATAGACGGAAGTAATTGATTGGTCAATGAATTTACAAAAATTGAGTGACAAGATTTACCAAGCCGTGCTCAGATGAAAATAAAAAAAGGTGATGTTGTACTTTCTTCTGTCGCATGATCGTGTAGTAAAATTGCGCTAATCACAAGTAATGATGATAATCTTGTTGCATCAACGGGATTTTTCATTCTTCGTTCTAAATTTTTCAATCCTGAAACGAACTTGCTACTTATGAAGTCATGGATGTATCAAGAATTTTTGAAAAGAACAGCAAGAGGGATGATTTTAGAGGCAACCAATAAAGATGACTTCAAAAAATACATTTTACCCAAAGTCGACAATTTGATCCAACAAAAAATCGCTGAGTTAGTTACCCAATCTCACAAAGCAAGAAATGAATCTAAAAAATTGCTTGATGTGGCGAAAAGAGCGGTGGAGATTTTTATTGAGGAGGATGAAGAAAAGGCGATGGAGTTTATTAGTAAGAGTCTTTAGTTCGTTTATGCATTATATATATGGCACATATAAAGGTTAAGTTTACTGGTCTATGTTGAAAAAAACAAGTCAATGAAATGAAATTTTTTGCCTACTGAAAAAACGATGATTGGAAGGCAAAAAAGTGAGAAGTGTTTTATACTTCTGATAAGGAGCTAAATAAAAATAAAGAATCGTTAGAAATTATTGATGATAATATAAAAAATGGAAGAAAATCAAATTGGCTTGCCGGAATAGCTATTGGTATATCTATAGTAACGTTTGTGTTTTGACTTATTATAAACAATAATACTTCTAAAGTTGAAAAAACGGTTGAAATTTTACAAACAGATTTGTCATCTATTAACTTAACATGAGACATACAACCAAATTGAAATATTGTGCCTAATTTTGTCTGACAAATTTATGTGCAAAATACTGAAGATAAAGAATATTGACCAGCGTCTTATATAGCAACAGAATTATCTAAAGATGGCCGAAGAATAATAAGTATTATAGATCCTTATAGTTTCTGAAATATATTGTCGCCTCAAATATCAGGTTATTATAAAGAATAATTTTTATTTTCTTTCATCCCCCATGCAACTCTTCAAAAACACAACCGGCAAACTCACAGAAATTAACGAGAAATCTTTTGATTTAGAAAAAGATCTTCAAAAACTCACAGAAGAAAATCTTGAACTTATTTTCTGATTGAAATTTATTGCTACTGAATTTTCTCTGCATGAATTTAGGATAGATACACTTGCTTATGATGAAGAGAATCAGTCTTTTGTGATTGTAGAATATAAGAGATGAAGCAGCTTCTCTGTGATAGATCAATGATACTCTTATCTTTCTCTTATGCTCAATAATCAAGCAGACTTTGTGCTAGAAATCAATCAAAAGCTGAAAAAAAATTTTACCAAAAGGGATGTTAATTGGGAATGATCTAGAGTGATTTTTGTAGCTAACTCTTTCACGGCTTATCAAAAAAATGCTATTAATTTTAAAGATTTACCAATAGAAATTCGAGAGGCTAAAAAATTCTGAACCGATATTGTAGTATATGACCAAATCAAAGCAAAAGATACTCAAGCATCAGTCAAAACTATTACTAAAAATACCGAAATCGATAAGGTAGTGAGAGAATTAAAAACATATACCATAGAAGAACATTTTAAGGCTAGACAACCAGAATTAAAAGAGTTATACGAAGAGTTTAGTGAAAAAGCACTAACATTAGATTCAAGGATAGAGATCAATCCAAAAAAAGTCTATATAGCATATAGAATATGAAAAAATAATGTCTTTGAAATCAATGTACACAAAAATTCACTATATCTCAATCTATTGAGAGTTCAGCCAAAAGATTTTTCTGATCCAGAAAAAAAAGTAACATATATGGATATGAGCGTGAAATATTACAATAAACACATTTCTGTATTTGATATAAAATCGTCAGAAGATATCGATTATGCAATATTCTTAGTTAAACAATTATTGAAAATGTTTTTTAGTAATTAATTGCTATCATGCCCGATTCTTCTGTCCACACCATCAAAGACCAAATTTTCTTCCAATACGCAAAAATCATAGCTGTCTCTGCCTACCACTGCAAAGATGCTGCTGAAGCGAAGAAGAAGTATTACTGATTTATCAAAAGCACTTTCAAAAAGCTCCAACAAGATGAAATGTAATGGTCAACGATATTAAGAGAAGATAAACAAATGTTGGATGAAGAAAAAAAATGCGCATATTGTGGTGTAACAGAAAAACTTTCTCGAGACCACATTGTCCCTAAATCATTGAATGTGAATGAAAGATGCACGACTTGCGACAAAATCCAATGAATATCAAACCATATCCGAGCTTGCCAATCCTGCAACAGTAAAAAATCAGATAATTGATTATATCATTTCCGAAAAAAAATCCACTCAGAAAATCCAAAATACTACGATACTTTACCTCCGCTATTGGAGAAAAAATATTTGAAGACGATGTATTGTTGTCATCAGTGTAAGGGTGATTTGAATAAGGTAGTGGAGGGGATTAGTGTGTTAGATTTAGATCTTTAGTAAGACGATAAATATGTTAGAAAACGGTATAACTTCGACGTTAGAAAACTTTCATTTCATTCAAGTTTTATTGGCGTCTCAGTATAAATGATTTTACTTGCCATCAAACAAAATGACTTTCATAACTGATTACTCCAGATATCTCTATTCGCTCTATGCTGAACGTAAAGAGGATGAGGACGACGATGATGACGAATTCGACGATGACGACGATGAAGGAGATAAAGATGAGGAAGAAAGAGAAGACGACGAAGTGCTGCTGGTTAGATGGAAATGACTGACCAGGAATTAAAGGAAAATTCTTTGGATGATTTTTTTGCAAAAAAGATAAAAAGGGATATACTGATTCTATTTTACATTACACCCGCTATTCATGAATATATCCGAAAAACCAGACTGCAACTTCACTCTTCCCCAAGACTCATGTAAGAACCTTCACTTTATCAAAAACAAAGAAGGACAACGAGCGGCGAAAGAACTGCAAGATTCTGAGCTGGAAGACATGAAGGAGAAAAAGGAAATAGGAGTGATAATTATAGGTCATATCGGACACACCCAAGCGCAAATCATAGAGATTTTAAATCGCCATAATGTTCAAACACTTCAAGGCGAGATCATTATGATAGAAAATAGTAATAACAATCGTCATCTTTTGATCAAAGATATCGAAGAAAAAATGCAGGAGACGGATAGCGAGAAACCATTTATCTTTACAGCACCGCCCAAAAATGATATTCCAATATTTTTTCTCGAAGAAAAAAAACAGACACATAAAAACTTTAATAAACATTATATTCCCAAAACACAAAAAAGCAAAGCCGGAAATAACAGAAAACCACCCCATAGCAAATGCACGGGGCAAGCAAGAAAGAAGTAAAAGAATTTATTTTTAAATTCTAAATTCATTTTCTTTCTAAATTTTAAATTCTAAATTATTTTTCATGATCCACAAAATCCAAACCTCTGATAACAATTACCTCAGTTTAGAAGTTAAAATAATAAAATCAGAACCTTGTTTATACATAGCCAAAGGCGCTTCAACGCTTACTTTTAATTACGAACAAACCAAACAGCTCAACGCGATTGTCCAGTCTATCGACGTAGGAAATTACACGTTGAAAGAATATGGCTCGCTGAAAAAATGATCAGAAATATATAAAATTTTAATCAGTGAATTTAGAGGGATAAAAAGTTTTCAGATCAGACAGCGGCTAATCTCTCCGAACTATAGCGGTTTCGGTAAACAAGGAATCACGCTGCCTACCTATAAAATCAAGGAGTTGCAAGAACATCTAAAAGCCGTCATGCAGGAACTTGGTGGTAAGGTAGAGATGAAAAATAGAGAGGAATAGCATCTTTTTTGTTGAAAATGAACTGTACTTATATAAGCTAGAAATGACTTAGAACTTAAAAATTTAACTTTTAAAGTATTTATGACCAAACCGTACAGAACCCTCGACGAAATAGTAAATATTTTTTCTATCACTTTGCCAGTCGCGAAGAAGATTATCAAAAAGCATAAAGTAGATACATTCAAAAATAGAGGTCTCAAGGTACATATAAAAGATTTCAATAAAGCATATACCAAAAATTACAATCCATCATTATTCAAAGAAGCTAAATAGCTATTGAAATTTCCAATGAGATTGTTACAATTCAATTCGTTGCCATTATACAAGCAAAGGAATGAGATACTAAGTTTTTAGTGTCTTTTTTTGTATGATGACGGATTTAGTAAATGAGCAAGTAGCTTCACCTTCGTTTAGCTGTTTAGCGAGCAACTTCACCCCACCTCTCCTATTAGAGAGGAGTGCAATTATACCAAAAACCTCTCTGATAGGAGAGGAAACGAAGGTGAGGTTGTTAAAAAAAGAAAAAATAAATTTTGTAGAATACAATAGCGGCTATATTGACTACGCAAAGCAAAATAGAAAAAAATCTACGAAAGTAGAAAATATTTTTTGGGCTATGGTGAAAAATAGAAAATTTCTCTGATACAAATTTAGGAGACAAAAAGTTATCTGATCATTTATATTAGATTTTTATTGTTCTAAATTAATGTTGTGAATAGAACTTGATGGCTGATATCATAACGAAAGAGTAGAATACGATATACATAGAGATTCTGAAATTTACAAAAAATGAATACTCGTTATTAGATTTAAAAATGGAGATATAGAAAAAAATCTATCATGAGTGATCAGTGAATTAGAACAATTCATCAAAGAAAGAACAACTCCACCTCTCCTATCAGAGAGGAGTGCAATTATACCAAAAACCTCTCTGATAGGAGAGGAAACGAAGATGATGTTGCTAAAAAAGAAAAAAACATTTTAAATTCTAAATTCAATCTATGATCCAAAAAGTAAAAACCTACGCCAACGTCTGACTCGAATGACACGAAATTATCGTCGAAGCGGATTCAAGCAAGTCATTACCCACAATAGAAATTGTGTGATTACCGGATGCCGCGATCAAGGAGTCAAAAGAGCGTTTGAGAGCTACTTTTCGCAATGCGGGCATCATGCTCCCCAATAGGAAAATCGTTCTCAATCTCTCGCCGTCAGATATCAAAAAAGTCTGAACGAGTTTCGATCTGCCGATGGCGGTCGCGATATTGTTTCTGATTTTCGAAGACAAAATTACTCCGCCGCAAACCGAATATTTGTTCTTCTGAGAGCTCGGACTCGATGGAAGTGTCAAGAGAGTAAATGGGTTATTACCGTCAGTAATTAGCGCGATGCACGACGGTTACAAACATTTTTTCGTGCCGGAGGAGAATGTCTATGAATTAGAATATGTGCCGGGGATACACATGTATCCGATAGGAAAATTTGATCAGATAGTAGAATATTTTTTACAGTGAAAAGCGTTTCATTGCATCAACCAGGCAAAAAACATAGAAATATTATACGAGCAGAGTGATGTCTACGACGTGGATTTTGCGCATATTAAATGACAATTGATCGCCAAGAGAGCCTTAGCGATTGCGGCTGCAGGATTACACAATGTCATCATGGTTGGCGCGCCCGGCAGTGGGAAAACATTGCTCAGTAAGGCAATGCCAAGCATCTTACCGCCACTCGGATTCGAAGAAATTCTTGAAGTCAGTCAAGTCTATTCACTCGTCGGCAAGCTCAGCAAAGACACTCCATTGATTACGAGAAGACCGTTTCGTCAGGTTCACCATACCGCTTCCAAGATCTCTATCGTTGGTGGCGGTTCACGCCTCACGCCTGGAGAAGTGAGTTTAGCACACAAATGAATCCTCTTTTTCGATGAGCTGACCGAGTTTCCAAGAGAGGTGCTTGAAGTGCTTCGTCAGCCATTAGAAGATAGATCGGTCGTGATTTCAAGGGTCTCGGGTACCATCCAATACCCAGCGAATTTTATGTTTGTCGGCGCGATGAACCCATGTATCTGCGGCTACTACAAAGATCCAGAAAAATCATGCACCTGTTCGATGTTAGATATTAAGCGTTATCAAAGCAAAATTTCCTGACCTTTGCTGGATAGAATTGACATGATTTTAGAAATCCCGAGAGAAGATATCAACAAGATTCTCAATAATATCGCCGAAGAAAATTCACTAAGCATCAGAGAAAAGGTGATTAACGCCTGGAAAATTCAACCAAAAAGATTTATCTGAATGAATATCACATCCAACTCACAGATCACATCAAAACATATCGACGCATTGATTCCTCTCGACGATGCCTGCAAAGATTTTCTTGCTACTGCATCCAGAAAATTAACGCTTTCCACAAGAGTCGTCCACCGTACAATCAAGCTCGCAAGAACCATCGCCGATATTCAAAGTCAGGAATTGGTTACTATCAATCACTTAGCAGAAGCAATGCAGTATCGTTCAAAAACTATGTTCGTAGAGATGGAATAAAATTAGAATTATAGAATTTAGAAACAAAAAACAATTTAGAAATGAAGAAATTTTTAAATTCTAAATTTAGAAACGATGTATGATTTAGAAAAAAAGAGTACTTATGTTTAGTAAGGAATTACTCAAATATATAAAAAGTATGTACATTACAGACATCAATAAAAATATAGTTAATCAGGTAATAAGATCTTGAACAAGTATAGGCGCAAATTACTGTGAAGCAAACTGAGCAAGTTCAAAAAGAGACTTTGCAAACAAGATATATATCTGTAAAAAAGAATCTAAGGAAACAGCGTACTGGCTTGAATTGTTATTGGAAATAACTAATAATTCTCGTGAGAAATTAGAAATCATGGTTAAAGAATCAAACGAAATCGCCTGTATTTTCAACAAAATTGCTCAAAGTTTCAAAACTAAATCTTCCTCTAAATTCTAAACTAATTCTTCTAAATTATTTGTTTAGTTTCTAAATTCTGTTTTCTAAACTAATTTAGTTTCTAAATTCAAAATTGTAAATTTCAAATTATTTGGTGATCCACTAAATAGCTTTTATCACTTAGTAACTCTAGCAATGAAGTATCTCTGTAATGTCTGTCACAAATTCACCTATGAACTGGACAAGGGTGATCCAGCTCACGGAATTCCACCCAGCACAGCACCTGAAGATCTGCCTGATGATTGGAGTTGTCCTATCTGTCACAATGACAAGTCGCATTTGAAAGCCGTAAAAGCCTAATCTACGCCTAGGTTTTAGCATTGAATTTCACTAGGAGAAGTGTATACTCATAGACGCAACCTTTATATTGGTTCCGTATTGCTATGAAAAAACTCGCACTGATCATCCTAGACGGATTTTGAATAAACACCAAAACTCCAAAACAAAATGGAATCATCCAAGCAAATTCTCCTATATTCAAAAAATTATTTTCCCAACCCTACGCAACAGTAAACGCTTCAGCGAAAGCCGTCGGATTGCCTGTAGGTCAGATGGGAAATTCTGAAGTAGGACATATGACAATAGGTTCATGAAGGATTATCAAACAAAATTTAGTCGAGATAGATGATATGCTCGATGATGGCAGCTTTGCAAAATTACCGGAATTTAAAGCGGGGATTGCCCATTGCAAAAAAAATGATTCCACTTTGCATCTCATTCAGCTTTTTGGACCAGGAGGCGTACATGCGATGGATAGTCATCTCAAAAAAATATTGAAAATCATTCCCAAAAATATCCAGGTTTCACTGCATCTTTTCGGTGACGGAAGAGATCTCGCGCCAAATAGTATGTTGGACTTGATGATAGAGTTTGAGAAGTTTCTCAAAGCGTTTCCCAACGTCAAGATTTCAAGTCTAGCGTGAAGATATTATGGCATGGATAGAGATAATAACCGAGAAAGAATCCAGAAATCATATGATGAAATGGTATTTGGTCAGCTCCAAACAAGCGACACCCCAAGCGAATATATTGCAAAACAATACGAACAACTCATTACCGACGAATTCATCAAACCAGTAAGTTTCACTTGGTGAGAACAGATAGAAAACGGTGATGCAATCTTCCATCTCAACTTCAGATCCGATAGGGCGAGACAGATGACGCAAGCGATTATGGTTTCTATCGACAAAAAAAACGCGGACGAATACCCGACACGAGATAGACATTTCATGATAAAAAAATTGAGCGACATCTATTTTGTCGCGATGACAAAATATTACAAAGAATATGAATGACCGATTTTTATCAAAGCACAAGATATAAAAAATACTTTATCTGAAACTATTTCACGTCAGGAGCTTCGTCAACTTCACCTCGCGGAAACGGAAAAATTTGCTCACGTCACCAAATTCTTTAATGGCGACAAACAAATAGTATTTGATGGTGAGAAAGATATTCTCGTTCCTTCGCATAAAGTAGCGACTTATGATCTTGATCCTGAGATGTCTGCACAAGAGATTTACGATGAGTTCATCCATAAAGCCAAAGACTTCGACTTCGTCGTAGTAAATTTCGCCAACGGAGATATGGTAGGTCATACCTGAAAAATGAATGCTGTCGTCAAAGCAATTAAAAAGCTCGATAAAATTATCTGAGAAATAATTACTTTCTGCAGCAAAAATAATTACGAACTTATCATTACTGCCGATCACGGCAATAGCGACGATATAGGCACTCCAGAAAAACCGATCACTGCGCACACCATGAATCCCGTTCCTTGCCGATATATTAGCAAAGGAAAAGTACAGCCAATCAAAAAAACTTGATGACTCGTTGACATCGCTCCTACCGTATTGAAGATCATGGGTATCAAAGTCCCCAAGGAGATGACTGGGACATCATTAGTGAAATAATAGAGATGTGATCTTGGGTACAGAAATTCATATCTATAATTCCCCCCAAAGTATTTATTTTCTTCTCACAAAGCGATGGAAACAATAAAAGACTGGTATAAATCAGATAGACCGATAGTAAACTGTATAAATACTGAATTAGACGAAAAATTATTAAAAGGCACAGGAATATTTAAATCTCCCTGAGAGTCTTCGTCCCTTCATTTTAACTGCTCCAACGAACTTGCAAAGATCTTAAACGAAAATTCAAATATCTCAATCGATTTTGGTAAAATTTTGAAAATTCAATGCGAAAAAGAAAGAGAAAAAAGAGAACGATTAGCTCAAGAAGATAATTAATGTCAGATACTTCATTCAACGGGCATTATAAAAATATTTATTTATTTTTTCTCACAACATTATGACAACAATAGAGACATTACCAATAGAAGAATGGAACTTGAGATTAGATATACCATTAAAAATTTCCATTGCTACAGAACTACATGAAACTTTGTTAAGAAAACACAAGATATTCACCAGTGCCGGAAGTGAAATTGATCCAGAAACTTATTTTAAATATGACGAAAATGCTACAAATCCTTACGCATTTGATTTGGGTAAAATTCTAGAATATCAGCTTACAAGTTCAGTTAAAATAAGGTAAATATTCCTTACATTGTTATCTCTTCACTGCCTGCCCTCGAAATGCCGGGGTTAGTTGTTGGTTCGTCTTGTGGCATAACTGTGTTTCTTATTTTTTCGTCACGATTCATCAAAATAATCGCATCCATATCATCAGGATCCCGCACTTTACCAAAGGTATTGAGCTTTTCGGAATGATGAAACGGAACGACATAATTGTTCGTCATTTTTTTATATTCTTCGTTGAATGTCTCGATAAAGTGGACGTTTTTCGTGATGGGGGAGATAACGATGACATCCGTTCAGGTTAAATTTTTTTCATGAAATCGTTTGCAAAATAGCTCAGAATAAAATTGCAACGTCTCTTTGACCAGTCCTTTTGCCAATGGGTTTGACTCAATGAAATCGTAGGTCTTGTACCGGTATTGGACAATGCCATTATCCTTATACATTTGCTTCAAAGCGCTCATCCCAAGATTCAATGTCTCCACCGCATAATAAAATCCGTTTTGAACTTTTATCGCTTTACACGAATTTTCCGTGATATAGAGGAGGATAAAATTATCTTTTTTCAAATTATTTCTCAAAAAAAGAAGGGTGTGAAACGATTGCGGAAGGAGAGTAATGTTTTTTACATTCAGAAGATTTCCATAGATAGAATTGATGATATTCATTGTTTTTTTATTCAGATAGACAATATATAATCTGAAAAATATTTCACCACTTTCCCCGATGACGTATTTTTTTTCTTCACCATTTACATGGACACTATCGACGTAGACCATAATTCTTTCTCCATCGACATCATTATGTTTTTTCGTCGCTTGGCATTTTTCTTGTATGATATCCTTCAAATTTTGAAAGGTAAATTTTTTTTCAAATATCTGAAACACATCAAATCTGAAAAACGAAAATCTGCTTTCGTCTAGCATAAAGTAGTGATGATATTTGGGATATTCTCTAGATTCATCAGTTATTTTTACGAGATTTTCATGGAGAACGTATTGCAAAATCTGTTCGCCGGGGCGAATCTTATAGACGCGAAAACTTGGGTACGCCTCAGAAAGATGCTCGTATCGGATGTAAAACAAAATCGCTATGTAACTAAAATAAAACGTATTTTTTCTTCTTACTAACTTTCTTTTTAGCAGGAATTGCTTTTTTGACAGGCATTTTTTTATGTGAACGGTTAATAATCACGATTAAGTAGATAAGTGAGAATGCTGCAAAAAATACATTGAGCCAGAAAAATATTCGGCTTGCGTCAAGATAACTAGAAAGCGATATCAATGCTCATCATAGAGTAAGTCCAAGATATCTGCGAATACTGTGCATATCGTACGCATATCCAAGCGCCAATATGATGAATGCTACGATAAATAAAACCATACTTGGTCATTGAAACAAAAATAATGATCGGATGATCAAAAGTATTCCAGCGATGCTAATCACTCGTGTATCCAAGCGATCATTGGTATTGAGCATCATTAGTGTTGCTGCCAATAGTACAAATAGTTCCAAAACAATAAAAAACACTGGTCATCCAGCAAAATATCCGAAAATAGCGTAGAGCAACAAAACAAATGATCCTATCGCAAAAAGCCAGTTTTTGACTGACTTCATAGGATCTTTAGTTTTTTCTACAGGCCAAGCCGCTCCGATAAGTAAAATAACCGAGCCCACAATACCAGCAAGAAAAGAAAGATCCATAGTATATGGCAAGGATATAAAAGATTATCTTTGATTGCTTGTAAGGTATGGTTTTGAGGGAAAATTACAAGATAAAGAGATACAGAATAACTCTTGAAAAATTGGGTAAGATTACTACAATTCAATCAGTTGCCAAAGTACATAAGTCGCAAAACATAGGAATAAGATGCTTTACCGTTTTTTTAGCATCTTTTTTTGCATCATGAAAAAAAATCAGCAAATTCAAGTTCTTGGAGTGGTGGTTAAAATAAAGAAAATGGAAAATAATGATTTTATATCGCTCACGGACATTGCCAAACGAAAAAACACTCTTGCTCCCAAAAGTGTTGTTGCAAACTGGTTAAGATTGAGAAATACAGTAGATTATTTATGACTTTGGGAATTTATCAATAATCCAAATTTTAACAGCATCGAATTCGATGCCTTTAAAAATGATGCAGGAACAAACGCATTTACGCTTTCTCCTCAGCAGTGGATAGAAAAAACACAAGCAATTGGACTGATAAGCAAATCTGGAAAATACGGATGATGAACTTTCGCTCACAAAGATATTGCCCTAAAGTTTGCATCATGGGTTTCTATCGAATTTGAGCTCTATCTCATCAAAGAATTCCAAAGACTCAAAGCACAAGAAACACACGCATTAGACCGGAATGTGAAGAGATTTCTGACAAAGATGAATTACAAGATTCATACAGACGCAATCAAACAGCATCTTATCCCCAAAGAACTTTCTCAGAATGCTGTCAACATCCTCTATGCTGACGAAGCGGACGTCCTCAATCTCGCTTTATTCGGGATGACGGCGAGACAATGGCAATCAAAAAATGATTGAAAACAGTGAAACATGAGAGACTACGCCACCATAGAACAGCTTATACCGAACCGCTTTAGAAATCTTGAACTTTTTCACTACGTTCAAAATTCAAGTTTCTAGAAGTCGTCGGTATAACTTCGACGTTAGAAAACCTTCAAAAAATTTTGGTTTTCTCGGCGTCTCAGTATATCATCCTCGCAAACATGGAAAGCATCAACGCGGAATATATCAGATTAAACATCCCGCAAAGCAAAAGACTCCAGTTGCTCAACCAGACAGCAATCACGCAAATGAAGTCTTTGCTGAATATGTGAGATGTAAATAAACTTGCGGATGCGGGAAAATAAAAAACTTCCTATTTTTTTCCAAAAATAACTTCTTCGCCGCCACCAATCAACTCCACTTTATCACCATCGATCACCAATGCTTGATCGTTATTGAGTCCATACAGAGGAGCATCTATGTCTTGAGCATGTGTCTTGAGTGCGTCATACATCTCTGGAGTATAATGTGCTTTGACAAAAAATGGTACTCGGTTCATCGCAGTCAGGTCAGTGATTTCGCATCTATCAAAGGTGAGTTTAGATCGAGTGGATACGATAAGCGAAGGACAGGTAATATATGAGCCAGCACTTTTGCCGATATAGACTACTCATTGTTTCATAAGTTCTTCCATTATCTTTTGGAAGCCCGTTTCGCGGACTACTTGGAGAAGATAAAAAGGATTCCCTCATTCTACCAAGACGACATCATATTTGCTGAGCGTAGTTTTTAGTTCCTGCTCGGAAAGTCCAGCGATATCTATCTCTGTATAGTCATATTTCAGTTCATTCATTTTTCCTTTGTATCTTCTGATATGATCTCGTAATCTCGCTTTCTCCACTTCTCCGGTCTCATCCATTTTGGTCGCAGCAGTAATGATATATGCGATTTTACAATCAGCAAGTGGTTTGGGGAGGTAGGAGTCTATACTATAATTGTACAAGAATTTTCCATTAGCGGTAAGGATAAGCATGGGTGGGAGAGAGAAATAAATCTATGACACTTTTATATGGATTAGCTGAAATTTTCCAATATGAAAGTATTTATGGAAAAGAAGTATAGTTTTAAGAGTTGATTTAGTCTAAAGGTAAAAACGTTTCTTATTGCATTTTGAAAACAAACCAATATCAACCAAATAGCAATTTAGTTATTGTCATAAAACATAAGATAATGGATCATGCGAATAGAAATCAAAAGAATATTTTGATAAAACCAGAAGAATTTGCCGGTACGGCACTAGAAATAATCCTTGGGTTCCCAATGAAGTTTTTTTTGTCCTACATAAAAAACATTAAATCTAGATCTAGAAAGTTTATGTCGCGATTATTTATAATAGGGCTGGGTATATTCTGATTAATTAAATTAATAGCACCAATGCGAATTAAGTTTCAAGCCAATCAAGTAATGGCAGAAGAAAATAAGATACATTCAGCAGCACAGACATTTAATTCTCTGCAAAACTGTAAAGTAAAATACGAATTTAGTAATTATAGAAATATTCAAAGATTCATTTCCACAATATCGACACCAGAATTCGTGAAGTTTGATATTAAAGTTTGGTCTCCATACAATGTTTTATCAATTGAAAGTGGGATAGACAATCCCATTGATTGTCGGTTTAATGTGGATTATAAGACAGGAGATGTAGAAAAAGTAAGTATTCTAGGAGAAGTTTGATCATGAGAAACATCAAACCAAGTTATACAGATAGATAAAAGCAAACTTCAATGAAGTGGGGAATTGACAGTAAATTTGGATTGCGAACAGACAAATTTGCCAGATGATTATAACATATGTAGTATGGAAGGAAATGGTATGATTATTAAATATGACTATTATTCTCTCTCATGATGTAGAGTACTAGTAGTATCTCAGATTAGAAAAAAAGATGTGACCTCATTTAGGGACGACCTATCTTTAATGTGAATGACACCAAAGTCTTCATATACGATATATACGGTTAAGAATCAATGATATGCAACTTTGCGATATAATAGTACGAAGTATGATAACAATGATGCTATTTTAGACTATATTGAGAAAGCAATAAAAGAGAGGTTTACAAATTTCTCCAACATCATCAAAAGACCTATATCTAAGGCGGATTTTGAAAAAGAAAACTATCCATTAGGAGATTGCTCGGAGCATTTTAATAGGAATGGACAACAGCTTTGTTATTCTCCACGGTATAAATTTGATAGTCTAGCTGTTAGTTGAAATGCATTCAATTATAAGTTATTAAGTCATGCAGAAAATTTAGATATAGATTTTATAATAATAATCCCAAGAATAGAAAACTAATTTACATTACTTACGGTATCTCAAAGATATATTCCTTCTACAATAGATTCCATATCATATAAATCATAGCACTCTCATCAAACATAACTTTGAGCATCTTCTATCTGTGAGTTCATGTCTTCAATTGTGCTGTTGGCCTCATCTATATTGTCGTTTGCTTCTTGAAGCTGATCTTGGCAATTATTTAATTCATATTGTACTTCATCGTATTTAGTAGTACTTACGACTCCACATCATGATAATAGTATCGCAGTCAAGAAGATAAGAAGTAGGGATTTTTTTATGCGTGAAATGAGGAAAATAAAAAAATTACTCTATCCTACATACAATCTGCTTCATGTCCTTATCATTAGGATTATAATCTCTTCTGTAAGAAGAAAAACTATCTGATAGTATCTCAAAATTTTTTATGTCATCTAAGTCAAACAATCTCCATCATGGAAGTTTTTCAGAAGAATCTCAGCGAACTTGATATGATCTAAGCTGATATTTTCAGGTAAAAGAAATTCCAACTAATCGGGGTTCAACAATTCTGTACTTCTGTTTATATACAAATCAAACCAAGTTTTTAGAATGTATCGCATCACAAATAGGTTGTTGGCCAAGAAATGACTTCATGATTTTAAATTATAAATTAAACATAGAAGAATAAATAAAATTTATTCTCACTTAAGTTCTTGAATTTTTTTATCAAATTCCATTTGTACATTGTCCCTATTTTGCCAGCACTTTGATCTATCTTTCTCGTTTGGTATAGCATTAGAGTCGTTACAACGTTCTGGTGTTAACGATGTTCGCGTTGCTATACTTTCATTTGTATTATAATCTTCAATTGTTGTTATTCCTCATGCATTAGTAGTAATTATAGTAATATATATACAACTGTTTTTAACTGGGCTATAAAAAATCTCATTTAAATAGTCTCCTCATAATTTTTTCTGGATTGTATCTCTATAACTAGCACACTCTTGATTCTTTGCAGACAATTGTTCTTGCAATAGTTTGTTCGTACATCCAGCCAGCACTATCGCAGCCAAGAAGATAAGAAGTAAGGATTTTTTCATGCGTGAAATGAAAAAATAAAAAGTTTCAATATTCTAGCCTAATTTTCATAAAAAAACCCGACTACCGCCGGGCTTATATACTTACTTCTTCTTAGCTACTTTCTTGACCGCTGGTTTGGTAGTTTTTTTAGCCACTGCCTTTTTGACTGGCTTTTTAGCCACAGTCTTGGCTGGAGCCTCCTTTTTGCTTCAAAATTTTGGTCCCGCTGTGCGGGATTTCGCGCTGCTTCACTTTGGACCACTTGCTATAATCTCTAAACATTCTTCCTTACTCAAATCACTCGCATCTTTTCCTCACTTTGGAATCTTGTAATTATTACCATCAAACTTGATATACGCGCCATACAGCCCATTCAATACTTCAATCTTTTTTCCATCAACCTCGAATGTATTGATGTACTTATTCTTTTCTGTATCGATTTTTTTCTCAATAAGCGGATTAGCTTCTTCCATGGTTACCGTATAAGGATCCAATGTTTTTGGAAGCGAAACGAAGAACGTCTTGTATTTTAGATATGGACCAAATTTCCCTACTGCTGCAGTGACGGGTTCACCTTCATAGTTTCCGATAACTCTCGGGAGGGCGAACAATGCCAAGGCATCTTCCAAGGTAAGCGATTCAATATTCTGTCCTGGTCTGAGCGAAGCAAATTTTGGTTTATCGGTGTCTTGAGCGGTTCAGATCTGGACCATAGGACCAAATCTTCCGATCCTTGCAACAACTTTCTTGCCCGTGTTTGGATCGATTCCAAGATCTTTTTCTCCGCTCTGTCTTTCAGCGAACTCGATCGTCTTAGCAACTTCTTTGTGGAACGGTTCGTAAAATTTTTTCATCATTTCCGTCCGTTGTATTTTTCCTTCTGCGATTTCATCGAATTCTTCTTCTACACTCGCCGTGAAATTGTAGTCCAATATGTCTTTGAAGTTCACGCACAAAAAGTCATTTACCACCATTCAGATATCAGTTGGAAATAATTTTTGTTTTTCTGCTCACGTCATTTGTGTCTTGATTCCCGCTTTAATTACTCAGAGTCTCAATATCATTTCTTGATACTTTCTCTCACTGCCATTTCTATCTTCCTTGACGACATATCATCTTTTTTGTACGGTAGAAATCGTAGGCGCATAGGTTGACGGACGCCCGATACCAAGCTCTTCAAGCTTCTTGACCAATGATGCTTCTGTATATCTTGGAGGGTGATTTTTAAATCTTTCACTGGCAAGTATTTGCTGCATCGCTAATAGTTCACCTTTGCTTAGCTTGGGTAACATCCCTTCCTGATCTTCATTGTCATCGTCTTCGTCTTTAGACTCAAAATAGACTTTCAAGAATCCATCAAATTTCACGACTTCACCGCTGGCGATAAAGTTAAACTTATTATTTGTGGATATGCTTATTGTTGCTTTGGTCTTTTCTACTTCAGCTGGTGTCATCTGTGAGGCAATAGTTCTCTTCCAGATAAGTTCATACAATTTTTTTTCCGAAGCATCGCCTCCCGCCATATTGTTTTCCATGTGGGCTGGCCTGATACATTCATGCGCTTCTTGTGAACCTTTGGATTTCGTCACATACCTTGTAGGATTGGAATAATCCTTTCCATATCTTTTGGTAATCTCGTCTTGAGCTGCTTTTACCGCGAAATCTGACATGTTTACGGAATCAGTTCTCATGTAGGTGATAAACCCTCACTCATATAATTTCTGAGCAACCTGCATCGTTCTCGCAACGGAGAATCCCAATTTCCTGCTCGCTTCTTGCTGAAGCGTAGAGGTCGTAAACGGAGCAGAAGGTGACTTCTTACCTGGTTTTACTTCCACATTTTCGATCGTGTATTTTGCGTCTTTACATGATTCAAGAAATTTCTTCGTTTCGTCGGCAGTAGTCAGATCCTTGTTGAGTTCAGCTTTAAATTCTTTCTTTGCATCACCTATGAAATTACCAATCACCTTAAAAAAAGATGCTGATTCAAATTTTTGGATTTCTCTTTCTCTTTCTACGATCAACCTTACGGCGACGGATTGTACTCTTCATGCGCTCAATCCCATTTTAATTTTTTTCCAGAGGACTGGTGAAAGCTCAAATCCCACGAGCCTGTCGAGGACTCTTCTCGCTTGCTGGGCATCTACGAGATTCATATCAATCGTTCTTGGATTTTTTACTGCATGATCTATGGCTTCTTTAGTGATTTCGTGAAACACAATTCTCGCTGTTTTTTTTACATCCAATCATAGCGCGTTAGCCACATGCCGTCCAATAGCTTCCCCCTCGCGGTCTTCATCGGTAGCGATCCAGACTTTATCAGCTTTTTTCGCTAATACTTTCAGCTCGCTGACGACTTTGGTTTTGTCAGGGGAGACCTGATATTTTGGCTCGAAATTATTCTTTACATCTACTCCAAGTTCTTTTTGTGGCAAATCTACAACATGTCCAAACGACGCCTTGACTTCAAATCCTTCCCCCAAAAACTTCTTTATAGTCGCAGATTTGGCCGGAGATTCAACAATTACGAGATTATTCATGTATATACAAAAAAATAAATAAATACAAAAGACAATCAAAATACAACATTTTTATCGGAGATATTTTATAGTATTCGCTTCATAATTCAACCAGAAAAAAATCTCTCACCATATAAAGGCTTTTTAATAAAAAAATCTCCAATAAAAATTGGAGATCATACTAGGTTAATTTTATGGTATTATTTTACTGATTTTTTGGGTTAATTAAAGATTTTGTGTGGCTAAAATAGAGGAAAAGATTAGTAGAGAACTGATTTATCTACTAATTTTTTATATATGGGGAATAAAATCTGTAATAAATGCTGAGAAAATAAGATTAAAAAAGACTGAAAAATGAGATGAAAGCAAAGATATAAATGCTGTTCTTGTTGATACGTCTTTCAAAATAGTTGAAGAACAAGAGAAAATCTTGTGCTATGGAAAGACTTTGGTGAATGAAAACAAAGTTATAAACAGCTATCTAAAAAATATAGGTTAAGTATTCCTAGTATACAAAAACAATTAGATAAAGTTCTAGTTAAAAAAAAGAGTTAATTCCACAAGAAACTGTATTAATTATGGATACAACTTATTTTTGAAGAAAATATGGGATAATGGTATTTAGAAGCAATGAATTAAAGAAAAATATATTACGAAAAGAAGTGAACCGAGAAACGATACAAGGATATAAAGATGGGATTAAAACATTACAAGATCAATGATGGATAATTAAGGCAATCGTTTGTGATTGAAAAAGGTGACTGTTGTGATGATTAAATCTCCCAGTTCAAATGTGTTTGTTTCATCAAAAGCAAATCATGAGAAGATATATAACCATGACGCCAAAACTAGAAGCGAACATAGAACTTCAAGTTATTTCATGATTTATTTGAGACTTAAAAAAATCTACCATTCAAGAACGATTGAATGATCGATATAGTAGACACAAAGAATTTTTACTAGAGAAAAATGATAACGGAAACTACGTTCATACAAGGACTAGAAAGGCATATAGAAGTCTAAAAAATAATTTACAATATTTATATACTTTCAGCGATTATAAGTGAATTATTGATATTCCAAGGACAACAAACTCTATAGAGTCTGTTTTTTCTCACATGAAACAAAAGGTATGATTACACAGATGATTAAGAAAAGATAGAAAACTCAGATTGATAGACGAATTTCTTGGAAAATAACCACACACTTTTTTTAATTATGCCGATTTTTTTTTTGCTGCTTCTGCCGCTTCCTTTGCTTGCCTCTCGTATGGATGAACCTGTCCATCGTAGGTGTAAAAACCTTTCCTCCCATCTACAGTTTCAGCGATGATATAATCACCGAAGTGTATTTTTGCAAAGGATATAGGCACAACACCATATCCATTACGGCTGATGCAACCGTGAAATTCATCTTTGCCATTGAATTTGACTACCTCCCAAGCCTCGTTTGGAGAGATATAGAGCCTATCAAACCATCTATCTATTGGTCTCCAATCCTTATCTATGATTTGGATAGTAACCCCCCTTACTTTTAATCCTGCTTCCATTAGAAGCTTATCGGTGTCTAGCTCGCTTTTTATCGCGATGACTTTTGCACCATCAGGATAAGTTATGATTGGGTTCTCAACATCATAAACATCATATCCTGCTTCTTTTAATTTTAATAACATTTCTTTCATATCTTTTTTGTTTTAAATTTCACAATACATTATATATATTTCCTATATAAAGTCAAACATATATAAGCTGGCGGTTTTTTCAATGGGAAAATTTTGAGCTACTTCTCACCCGGGTGCGAATTTAGAAAATTGCCTGCAATAAGCCCATAATTTCAATTAGGCCCCCGGGTGATAAGACTGCTTGCCGACAGGAAGGTAGCTATTTTCTCTCTTCCCGATGGTTTGTATTACTATTTTTCGCTAACATTGCCGCAAAAACTATCTTGACTTTGTTCTTGGGATATATATAAGTTATAAGACAAACCAAAAACTAACAATAACTAAAATAAAAAACATGAAAAAGAAAATCAGCACAACAAAATGTATATGGAATATAGTGATGGCTATTTCTATACTATATGCCTGCAGTTGCGGTAATCCATTAAAAAAAAGAGATGGTAAAATTACCGTAAAAACAAGCTACAAATCCTTGACCAAGGAATATGGTTATGTGGAGGTGGATTCGATGACTACCTATGTATCTAAAGTATTGGATCTAGAAACAGGGAATGCAATAGAAGGAGAATATACAAATGATACGAGTTTTGTATTTACTTTGATGCGTTCATCCACATATATGGTTTTCAAAAATCTTCCAAGGAAAAGAGGGAAAGTAATTGTAATAGATACATTGAGAGTTTCTTATGCGATAACTTCGTACAAAAGCTTATATCATCTATGTACGATAGGATATCTTAAACCAGAAATCCCATACCTGAAAGTTTTGAATCGGTTTATATGTTTCAGACCAGGGCATAACATTATGTATTTTATCGTCAAGGGAGATACTACTTTGTATAAAACTGTGAAAGTGCCATTTGGAGAATTTAAGGAACATCCGAAACATGTTGCTTATCCGTACTATTTCTTGCAATGCGAGGATACTCATCATCTCCTCGATACGGCGAGCCTTACACCAATTGATCGTCTAGCAGGATTTAAAGTAATAGATTTCTGTGATGATAACTCGAACTTTGTATTTTTTCAGGATATGGGTGGATATGCTATCTTCGATATAAGAGAAAGAAAGATAGTAAAAGATCGTAGGTCCAACCTAAAATCCAACATCCTCATGAATAATGAAGAAATATCGCGGTATACATCATACAACAATGAATATCCTCTTGAAGGGACAAATCTCATAAAAGTTTCGTTTGTTTCAACGGAAGGGAGAGAAGTTGAATGTCTGTTGAATGAAACGAATATGAAGCATACATCAAATGTTTTGTATGATGAAATAGTACCATTTGATGATGCAACTGTCATGGGAATACTCAAACCACAGAATGCTCATAATATCGTGTTTGCTGATCAGCAAGTAAAGATGATTGGCACAATTGGTAATGCTTCTGGGTCTATGTATGGGTTATTTTCATCCGGTAGTTTCAAATATAATGGGGATGTGAATCTCTCTACTACGGGATCAATAGTGACCAAAGAAAAAGATAATTATAACTTTGGTCTCCTGATCTCAAAAAAAACCGGAAAGGAAACTGGTGATGTTTATCAGGTATTTACTGATGGACAGAAAACAAAAATCAGATAAAACACTTTAATTAAATAATTGATGAAGCCCCAGTGTGACGGGGCTTTTTTTATTGTGAATAAAATAAAAAAAACATCCATTGCTAGATATTTTTCTATTTGTTTGTTTTATTCATCTAAGGTGGCCCCGGTGAAGTACCGGGGGACCACTGTTGGAAAAGCAGAGTTGCTCTACCGACTGAGCTATTTTCTTTATATATAGATTTCAATTTATGGTAGGGTGGCCCCGGTGAAGTACCGGGGGACCACTGCTGCAAAAGGAGCAGTTGCTCTAGGACTGAGTAAAGTTTTAAGAAGATAAAAAATAACTAATTGCTTAGTTACCTTTTAGTATTTTTATTATGGTAGGGTGGCCCCGGTGAAGTACCGGGGGACCACTGCTGCAAAAGGAGCAGTTGCTCTACCGACTGAGCTATTTATTTATATGTAAATTTCAATTTTTGTTAGACTGACAGGTCATTGGATTAAACTTCTACCAATCCATTTTTACCGAATATAAACAGTTCATCATAAAAAATAAGGATGTTATAAAAGCCATATATGCCTATATGGACTTTTTCCATAAATGAAGGATTGCCGAGCTTTCGTCAATGGAATTAGTGAAAGGCGGGGATTACAATTTATAAATAAGGAACAAACCGCTCACGTTTTATTTTGTAAATACATAAAAAGATGCCCGTGTCACAAGAGATTATCCAAAGGACTATTGATAAGATGGTCAGAAGCCAAGCAAAAAAGAAAGAAATTACCGAATATCTGGAAACCAATAAGCCTCACTTGTTGGGGTCTATATGGAAGAAAGGCAGAATAAAGGATTGTTGTAATGTACTCATCTTCCGTGATTATCTCAATGGGGATCAGAAGCTCTATAAGTCCAATTTCTGTAAATATGATAAGTTTTGTCTGGCTTGTGCGACAAGAAGGTCTATAAAAATGATACAGAAGTTTGAAGCCTGAATTATCCAGTACTGATTGGACACAAAACAACGGTATCACATAACATTGACGGTCAAGCACAATAAGGGTCAGACTTTAGATTTTCTTATGGATAAGTTGTGGAAGGCAAAAGAGAAACTGGCTCAAAGATTCAGAAATTCTAAGAGGGTTAATCACAAGACAAAGAGCTTTATGAATAATTTTGATGGAATAGTAAGCTCTGTGGAGGTAACTTATAGTCAAAAGGGTGGACGACACCCTCATATCCATATGCTCGTATGTACCGACAAAGAAATTCCAATAGAATGGTCTAAAAAACTGACCGCACATTCCAATAGAGAACTTCAGAAGGAATGGTATCAGATCACGGGAGATAGTTATTCGGTAGGGATAAGGAAAGTAGAGGTCAATAAGGATAATTATAACCGTAAGGGCATAGGGGAAGTATTCAAATACGCGGTCAAATTCTCAAACTTAGACACACCTCAGCTTACCGAAGTTATAGAAATTCAGCAGATCAAAAAATATCGTTTCTTTGCTACCTACGGTATTTTTAGGGGATGGAAAATAGAAAAATCTAGTATCATGGATAATGATATGTTTGTAGAAAAAACGTTTGAATTTGGGACGTCTGAATATGGGGAAAGAGATGCTCGGGATTCGGCTATGCACAGTTAACCAATGAGCTTTCATTTGTATTTACTATTTGGTCTAGTGTAGGGACATCTCCTGTATTCTTTGCTTTCTTGGTCTCTTTTTTCGTTCTAATGATTTTAACTTTTTCAATAGGAATCGCATCTGTAACTATTCTGTTTATAGAATTATGAATTTCTTCATCGGAAAAGCTAGTTTTGAACTTTTTCTTAAGATTCCTTTTTATGAAGTTTATTACGCATGGATCATATAAATAACCCGCAATATATTCGGGGTTAAGTGCTACCGTTTTGTTCCATAATAAGTCTAATCATTTGTTCAGGATCACATCTCTGCAAAGGAATTCAATGAATTCCACATTTTCTTTCAATTTTTCATTGTCAGTAAGATTCACCGAAAAAATCTTCCTTACCTCAATTGGCTTACTGAAGATGATTTTGTAAAAATCAAAATTGCGTCCATTGGTTAAAAGTACTCGCTCAATCCCTTCGTTTGCCCCATAATTTGTCGCCTGTCTTAAATGTTTATCTGAAAGCTGGAGTGAGAGTGATTTGACCTCTATTAAAAAGTGTTGAACTCATTTGATCTGTATTACATAATCTGCATAAGTTCCCCTTATCATATATTCAGTTTTTATTTCTTCAATAGGGATGTATCCTAATACATTAGATAGAAAATCGTTTATCATAAGCCTAGTTCCCGATTCGTCCAATTCTGTTATCTTATTGTTGAGAAACTTTCTCACATAGACTTTTAGATTTGTGAGTAATTTTAGTTTTTTGCTTTTGCTTAGCATGGAATGGGGTGTTAGAAAATAAAATAATTTATTTGTATTCCTCTATTGTCCAAGATCAATCAGCCGTTATATTGAAGAAATAATCGCCTCCTTGCTCAATTTTCACGCCGATAGAAGAATCAACATCGCCTATTTCGTTAGCTAAAAGCTCAATATAGTCACCATTGTCAGCAAGTAATATGACCGAGAAATTACGTTCTCAATTATGGGAAAGTTTGAATTTATGTAATCATTTGGTTAAATTAAATGGTCAGATTATGTTACTTCATACGCCATCAATCGTATTTTGAATTACAGTGACTCTAGGGGTCGAATAATCAACTACGATCGTCCAAGATCAATCAGCTGTTACGTTGAATGAATAATCTCCTTCTTTTTCAATCTTTACTCCAATAGAAGATTCTGTATCTCCAATTTCATTCGCCAAAAGGGCAATATAATTTCACTCACTATCCAACAAGGTGACCGCAAAATTACTCTCTCAATTATATGAAAGTTTGAATTTGTGCAGTCATTTAGTCAGATGGATTGATGATGTTATTTTTGTACCCACATCGCTTAATGTGATTCCTCAGTCCGATGATGTATTTATAGCCCCAGTACTGCCTAAGTTAGAGGCATTAAATAATAATATCCCAACTTCTCATCTAGTCGCTAGTTTATCAAAATTAGCTGTAGAATTTAAGGTTAGTCAATTCATAAGCCCAAGTTCTTGTGCTTTTTCAAAATATTTCTGTGCAAAATGTCATTGTGTCTCATCTTTTTTACCATCGATCATCCTTATAAGCACTGTTATTGCTTGAGCATTTGTTAGAGATTGTGTAGGCATAAATTTTCAATTAGCTCATTGAAACAATCATAATTGACAAGCTTCTTTTACTAAGTCTTTCAGGTCCGGTCGGGCTTTGCCAAGATCGTTGAAATTACAAGAGGCTTTGGAGGTGTCGGGAGTAAGTCAAAGGATTTCTGTCGCATATTGTACAAAAAATTTTGACGCTTCATCTCTTCTCAAAGTCTTAGTTGCCATAAAATCTTGTGCATTAGTGAATTTTGTTAATCAATTAGTGTTCATCCAAGTTATTGCCTGATCCAACTTTGAATCTGCAAAACTGAATGACAAAAAAGAGATAAAGACTAAGGACAATGCTAAGAAAAGCTTTTTCATGGTGAAATTTTACAAAATAAAAAAGGCGGAGGGTTGCGAAACAAACCTGACCACCGTAATTAGCTCCCTTAGAATAAGGGGACGATTTACGATACCCTCAGGTTGCTTAGACCAACACACCGTCCCTATGAGAGAGCGAATGCGTGAGAATACCGCAAACCGCCCTCTTTTTCTTATAAGGATTTCAATGTATGTTAGTCTAAGCGGTTCTTGTATATTTTTAGCTTTACAAAAACAACTCAAAAATGGCTTCATTTTGCTATTAGTTTTATTATCCTATGAACGATTTATTTTATAAATTATAAAAATGTCATGGAAAACTCTGGCGATCTGACAATCTGACTTAGTCTTGTTATAGACTTTGAATGTGAAGTCAGTTTTGATGATTTTCAAAAATGATATAAGGAAGAAAAGGACATGATACCTAATAAGAATGTAAATATCGTTTTTGATTATGAAAAAATGTACAAGGAAGAAGAAAAGATTATGTCGATCATGAAATCTTTTTGGGAATTTCAATATATTGATAGTGGCAATAAAACAATAAGCATGGATATTTTTGATTATTTAATATATAAAATATGTCGATGATGTGCCTGATGATGACTGGGAATGCAAAACATTCAAAGAATATGAGATTTATTGAAGTGATATAATAGAGA
>JBAZRN010000006.1:0-54895 GCA_041663325.1 Candidatus Absconditabacterales bacterium
TCAATGTTCCGACCGAGCTTCTGGAGTTACCTCATTTTTTATTCTGCTCAATCGCAATAGCAGGGGAGAGTCAGCTGCAATGGTCGATTTCTGGTCTTTCTCCCAAATTGAAAAACTGTCTCAAATAACTTGAAAGCGATTCTATATATCTATATTGCCCTTCTTTGTAAATTGTGTCGAATGCGAGGGATGACTTACCAGAACCGGAAACTCACGTGATGGCGATCAGTTTATTTTTTGGAAGTTCAAGATCAATATCTCTGAGATTATGTGTTTTGACTCCCTGAAAGGTGATTTTATTTCCCAAGTTTTCAAGATTTTTGATGATGTGCTTATCTGCTGTTTTAGCCATCTCTTTATTCACTAATAACTAAAAATATTATTGTATTCATAATCTAGTGTAAATTTTTTCCATTTTATTGCTGAGTGCTTTTTGTATATCCACATCTAGAGATTTTGCTACTAGCATTGTAGTGAAGATAACATCAGCTATTTCCTCAGCTAGATTTTGCGGTGAATATTTTTCCATTTTTTCTTTCCTGCTATGTCCATAGTGCAATAATATCTGCTCGTTAAGTTCACCGACCTCTTCAGCTAATTTTATCACACTAAGAAGAGAATGTTTCTCTGTATCGATGGTTATGTCTTTTTGAATAAAATACTTGTGCACTTTGTCAGCTGCTTCCAAAAGTTGTTGCATATCCATTGCGAATATAGGAAAATATAAAAATTATAAATTGATAATGTCTTTGATTCTTTCTATTGCTTTAGGCAAATTTCTCATGCCCTGCCCAACGGGATAAAATGTCGGATAAATTTTGTAATTGCGCTTTTTTATCTTCAAGAGTTCGTGATCGTTTTTTACATACGAAGAAACGGTAACTTTTTTATTCAACATAATAGAGCTTACTTGATTACCGAAAGTGATAATATGTTGTGGCTGAATATGGTCGATTTCTTCGTAAATCAAATCAAGGTACTCTTTAAATACCTTATCGGGGAGCGGTCTTGCATCTCTTTGCGTACATTTGGCGAGATTGCTGATATAGACATTATTACTCGCTATTTCTTTATACACTTCGAGCGAAAATGTTTCAGTTCGTTCCGTTGATTTCAGCTTTTGAATATGGTCAAACGTTTTTTTCGATACTACTCAGAGAGCATGTAATAATTTCCATATATTCTTCGTCCCTAGTCGCGGAGCGCGTATTCATTTCCAGTCTTTTACGCAAGAAACATTTTTTCATGTCGGATTCATAAAGAGAAGAAATAATTTTGGCTGTTTTTTACATCCTGCGCCATAGACAGGAAGTAGCTTTTGGTCTCCATGAATATATTGAAGTTTGTCAAAAGCAGAAAATAAATGCGTGAGCTGAATATCTTTCATACTATTTGGATAATTAAAAGTATATTTCTATATTTTCTTCTTGCTAAGTAGGTAAATAACTTTTTTCTGAACTTCTTTCCGAGAGCTATCGTCTGTGATTTCAAAGAATATATCTGCTTCTTTTGTACTTGGACTTTCAAATATTTTACTTTGTCTATTGAGTAACAAATCAGTAAAGTCTTTAGACTTAGTTAGGCATTTCTTGGAGCGATTACTTATCTGTATACGCTGCAATAATACTTCTTGTGGCCGGTTAAAATATATCATAATTATTTTTCTTCCTGCTTTGTGTGCCCTAATTCATGCGTGCTTTCTGATGGCTTTGGTAGAATTGGCATTGGTAAGAATTATCGGCAATGTAGTTTGCAAAGCATGTTTATATACACCCTGGAAAACCACTCATTTGAGGCGGAATCCTTGTGTTAATTCATTATTTTCTTTGACATAATCTGTATTATACAGGTCTAGATAATTTGTTTTGAGAAATTCAGCAATTATATCGCCATCAATCAAACAGCAGTGTTTTATCGTCTTTCTGATTTGTCCTCCCCACGTGGTTTTCCCTGAATGTGTTTTCCCTACCGTCATAACGACATACTGCATTTCCTTAGATACAATAGATAAAACTACTCTCCTATATAAGTAAATCTCGCCACTTCTTTCCCATCTACAATAATATTTTCCTGAAACATTTTCAACGGTCTGACTCGCAGACTCATTTTTTTTTCTCCTTTCACTGAATCGTAATGCTTATAGACGACTATATCTTCGAGTGTTTCACTATGCTTGGCTATACAAATAACTTCACAGAGAGATCATTTGTAATGTCTATATACACCGAGTTGCATGTTTATACATTTAGAGTGTAAAATTGTTACCCCACACTGCTCTTCAGGTTGATAGTTTTTTTCCCTCACCCCAACCCTCTCCTTCAGAGAGGGAGCAGTAATATTTACTCCCCTCTCTGAAGGAGAGGGGGAAGGGGGTGAGGAAAATCGCTGTAAAGCAAAAAGCGGGGTGAGGAAAAAAACCAAGAGAGAAAAATTATTTAATAGCTATTCTGCAATTCTCGTCACAATACTTTCAAAAATTTAGGAATTAATCAATATCTGACTGCTCAACTATATGCTTGACCATATCCATCATAGACATAATGAGGATTGTTTGGGTTGACTATATTTCATGAAATAATTCATCCATTATAAAGTCCTGCGTGGTTTACAAGTCCCGTCATATCCCATCAGGTATATGTGAGAGAGATTCAGAGTTTTGTCTTGTATTGGAGATGTTTTGCTTTGGAAAAGTCGATGAAATCTTGAATAGTCTGCAGAAATTTGGCTTCCGTCATTTGACCTGTTCCATAGTCTTTGCTGACAATCTGAAAAGGACCGTCGCCGTTAGTAGGCATATAATAGCCACAAGTAACCTCTCTGTATCGCGTAGCTATGGTCAGCGCAGTCGGAAAATTATTCGCAAAACTTATCGTATCCATAGTATTGTACCAACCGGTACAGCTATCGGGAGTTGTAATCTCCTGACTAAATCATCCGCTATATTGGTTCACAAAGTCCTGTTTAGTCGCTTTAGAAGCTATTTTAGCCTTCACTTTCTCCGTGTTCACTTGTGTGATAAGATAGACACCCAATTCGTCGAAATAATATTGCAGCTGTTCGTGGTTGCTAAACTGTTCCTGTAGTGTTTTGAGCTGAGCGTAAAAGTCCCGCTTGCTTTTCATATTGCCAGTAGTAATGCTATCGAGCTGAGTTTTGAGGAGTTTAATTTGAGCGATATCTTGGTTTGTAGGCTGATAAGCGAAAGTTGATCAGAACAAAAGTCCAATAATACCCAGAGAAATAATAAGTTTTTTCATCACAAAAAAAACGAGATAAATCCATTCTTAGTTAAAGCTGAATTTCGCTTTAGTTCAACTTTCAATGTAAATTTATCTCATCGTGTTTCAAGGAGAAATATATTATTGTGGTCTATTATTCAGTAGATTTATAGTAGACATTGTTTGTAAGCTCTTCATATGAAATAGCTTTATTTTTATCATCATATCTATTTGTTCCAAATATAGCAGCATCTCCTCACATAAGTTTATGAAGTGCTTTACGATTTTTTTCATCTGATCATCATCTCATCACTTATCAAAAGTTTTTTCAAATGATCCATTTCGGTTTGCTCATACTATTTGTTTTTTTAACATATTATTTCATTGTTCAGTAGCTAACCATTTTTTAAATACAGGTCATCGATAACTATTATTATTGATGGACAATCATTCATTTTTGTTCCCTGCTATTTTTATTGATTCTCCCATAAAATCACCACGTGATGTTATAACCTGTTCGAGATCATTAGCGTCTTTTGTTCCCCAAGATGATTTAATTCACATCATATCACTGATACGTTGGTCAAATCTTTGTTCTGCTTCGTCAAAATTTCCTTTAGTATCCATACCAAAGCCTCTTGCTAAGTTTGTTGTTTGTTGTTCTGTAAATCATTCAATAGAGTTGAAAGATGCACGGCTTCATTTGAACGGAAGAACAGGTGCTGATTTGGCTATATCTTCTGCGTGTTTGAAGAGTCCTTCCATGGTTTTCCCGATAGTTCATCCTCCTATAGTGAGTGAAAGTTTGACAAATCGTCGCATAAGGAAAATCGTCAATAAAAGCATAACAAGCTGGCTAAAAAAGTTCTGTCATTGCTCTAAGGTATCTTTTCATAGAATATCGGTTTGATCGACTGATATATTACTTATTCATTCGACAGTTATTTTAGAAACACTAGTACCATTAGTTCATAGGGCGACACCATTTAGATTTTTTTCTCGGTCGGTTCATGCGTTGTTTTGCATACTTACTATTACAATAAGCATGAGAGAAATACCAACCACAAAGATAACGGGTTTAAATATGATAGCGATCAAATTAGAAAGTTTAAATATATCAAATACACCTGTCCCTCATTGTTTAAATTTGAATATTTGCATCAGAATAAGAAACGGCGCTCATATAATAAATATTCGGAGAAGACCGATTCTCATAATATTGGCTATAACAAGCAAGAGTAATCATATCGTAAAAAAGAATAATAAGACAAATCTCAGAGCGAATCAGAGCGTCAGTGTTGCTACATCACTTGTATTTTCTGTTGTAGAATAATTTTGAAACTTAAATACTCACATACCAAGATAAATAAATGGTCCACTTACAGAGTTATAGCTCGGTAGGATATTTTCTCGGAGTTCTTCACTGGGTTGAGTATTTGTATTTGGGTCTTGAATAGTTGTCACCATATTAGCTCCTGTGGCATTGGAATCAAAGACTATTCTGTCGAATTTAAATTTTGTTATAGCATCTTTGATTTTATCTTGCAATCCCACATCATTTTTGAGAAAAGCGACAGGAAATGAACTGATCCCGGCTGTCGCTACCGTAGAGATATCGATCACCGCTCACATCAGAAACCAGCTTGCCTGAATAAGTATTCCTGCTATCAGCGTATTTGTAATTATTTTTTTGATATCTATAGCTTCTTTGCCTGTTACGCTTTTAATGATAGACCAAATCACAAGCGCTGCAAGAGCGAAGTTAGCGAAGTTTTTCATAATATTTCGAATCTTCCAGAGATAGACATCCATATGAAGAAAAGCGCCATAGACTAAATCATTCGTCATCAGTTTCCCTGCGAGGATAGCGAGGATAATCCACAATCGTGAACAGATTGAAATAAATGTATTTAATCCATCTTGGATTCCTTTGAGTGCTTTACCAGTTACTTCTGTTCATTGAGCAAAAACTGGATGGATAAATAAAAATCAAACAATAACAATCACTGCAACTACTTTAATAGTCATAGGATGTGATAATGTTTTGATGATTTTTCTTAGAGACATAGATGGGGACTAGGTGGAAGGTAAAAGTATTATTTAGTAGCTTATTTAGCTGGAGTCGTTGCTGAAGTTGGGACAAGCGATGCTGTATAACTTTCTGGTGTGGTAGTTGTTACTTTTTTATGGTAAGCGTATTAGTTCAAATAGCTCTTGTATATGTATTACCAACAGTTGTGTCGCTAAAATAGTTTTTCAAAATTGCAATATTGTCAGCTGAATTTATTGTTGCTTGAATATCACCTTGTGTCTGTGTTGTAGCTATCGTTATGTTTTCTATTTTTATTTTTGCAAGACGTGAAGATTCTTTTTTATACCAATCTGTACCAAACATAGGTATAGCACCAGTTTTTATGTTCTCTTGTTGTTCTGGTTCCATTTTGTCCATAGCTGTATATATAGCAGTTATATTTTCTTGTGTTCATAATGTAGTAAGTCATGTTGTGGGAACTGTAAGACCAGCTTCTTTAAGTACATTTTCTGCTTTATTTCATGCTCATAATCCTGCAATTATTTTTGTTGTATTGTCTGTTGTGAATGTAGTTCATGAAGCTCCTGTTCTTGTTGGTTCTCCTAACCAATTTTCTACTTGTTTATTCCCTTCAGTATCTAGTTTTTGATTATATCTATCAGGTATATTACCAATAACCTTTGCAGCACTGCCGACACCAACCCTCTCTCCGCCTTTTCCAATCGGTAAGATAGGAAGTGTTCTGAACACATTTTCACCAAACTTTTGGATACCTTTTTCACCACCAGCGATTTTTTCACCTATTACGTTAGCTTTGATGGCAGCAAAGACAATCATTCGCATTAGTCCTATAGCAAAGAGATTGATCATAAACCACGAAAACCAGTCTGCGGCTTCTCACCAAGGCAGTTTAGTAAATTGTACCTGTGCGACACCTTGAAAACTGATAGCATCGTATTTTTTTTCAGGATCTCAAATTGATGGAACTGTTTGTGTGCCCAAGGCTGTGTGTAGTGCTTCGCTTGAGTTCGTAGAAGTAAATCCATTTACTAAAGCGGTCATAAAAATTAACGAAATACTGAGTGCAGCAACTGTTACTACGGGAGCAAAAATTACACCTATGATTTTAGTAATATCCAAATACTTTCCTATTTTTTCATCTAATTTTCGTTTAAAAACTGATTGGATAACAATAAATGGCGAGGCAACGATATAGAGCCAAAGATATCATATTCTCATGATAAGTACCAAAGCTAGAGCAAGTAACGGGAAAAATAACGCGATAGCGACTCACGCTTTGATGATAAATATTCCAGAAGTTTCTCCGTTGCTCGTGACGTTAGTGTTTGTGAGTTGGGTAAAATTGAGTAATGAAGAATATATCGTGACGAGCGGTCAGACAAATCATTTAGATTTTTTGATAAGATCAGCGATAGTTGTAGAAGTGCTTGCAGCAAAAAAATCACTTCATTTTTTTAATCATTCTTGGTCTGTGCCTGCAAGATTGACAAGATCTCCTGTAGCTCGAGATGTGTTTTCCCATCATCAGGTGATAGTGAGTAAGGTAGTTATCATTGCTTGATATCAGCCATCATTATTTTTCCGCATGATAGTATCATTGTTATTGGTGTTGCTATTTATTTTTCCCATAAACTTATCTTCCTCCCACATCACTAATTTTCCCATGGACGCGCATACTTCATATCCTTCATACTTTGCATCTCATATGAATTTATCTGTATTTCTATATCAGCTATCGCCCAATGTTCTTCCTATAACAAAGTTTTGGTCTATCCTACAAGGAGATATATTTATCGGTTTTCATTGATAACTTGTAGAATATCGGATTTTGAACCCTTCTCATTTTTTGCTAAGTACATCAAATTTATTTAAATTTATAGAGCTATTTACGGATAATATTTTTTGTGTGCCAATAGGTGTGTCTTTAAGTACGCTAAGCGGAAGCCCTCCTACGGCATAAGTCGCTATCGTGGAGATGTCGACCATTGCCGCCATCAGAAACCAGCTCGCTTGGATAAGTATTCCCGCAATCAATGTTTTTTTGATGATATCTATAGGTCATTTTTCGTCTTTTGGCATAAAGAGATTTTTGATAATTGCAAACAGCACCATAAATCCCAGGGCAAAGTTAGCAAAGTTTTTCATCATATTCCAAAATTTCCAAAGCGGGGCATCAAGATGGAAAATAGACGCATAAACGAGCGTATTATCCAGAGCAAGTCCAGCCAAAACCAAAAGCGGCCAGAGGAGGAGATAGATGAGTTTGAGGATCATATCCATAATTTGCCAGAGTCCCATAGTGTCGGTAGATGAACCAGAGGTATCGGATGTGCCTATAGTTCATACAGTAATTGTTCAAGCTTGTGCTTGTACTTCACCAACTCCGACATATCCATTCAAAAAAATCCCTGAACATCACATCACTACGATGATTCAGAGTATCTTTTTTACTATGCTTGATTTGAATATTCTCATATTGCAACGACTAAACGGTAAAAAGAATTTCTAATTTCTAATTTTCAATTTCTGTATTCTGCACTTACCTGCCTTTGGCATGGTTCTGCATTCTGAATTTATAAAAATTATATCCCCAAAGTTCAAAATGCCAAATAAACAGACACTTTATTTCCTAGTTACCTTGCAAAAACATGAAAATTGTATATAACATGTAACTGTTCGCTATCGCTCACGTAATTAAATCACTACGTTCGCGTAATTAACTCCCGTTGGTCGTGTAATTTGCTTCGCGTAATTAATCACCAATTACAATCAATTACATCCGCTAGGATAAATTACGAACAAAGTTCAAATTACATCCGCCTAGGCGGACAAATTACCATTTATTTCGTTTGTTTAGTTTATGTTATTTATAAATATCTCAAGTGACTACGTTCATATAGTAAACGACCAGGATGAACATTTTCTCGAACGTAATGGCATAGAAAATACCCTTTGACCTACACTTTTGACCTATACCAAAACTCACCCCGTAGAGACTATTTTTCTTCTCAACGGACCTGGCGGATTTACCAATCTCAGAGTAGGGACTTTGACGCTCAATATGCTCAACACGCTCCTGGAACACGATACCGGAACCTTTATTCCCATCGCATCCATCACCAAAATCGCGCTCTACACCTACGCCTACAAACAATGACGACTCCCCAGATACGGCATCCTTTATATCGGACAAAAACACAATATCTGGCGCTATGATTTCCAAGAAAACAAACATGAACAAATTACTTTAGAGGAAACAAATTATTCTGACGATTTATTCCTCGATCGGGTTCACGAAGATTATCGGAATACTGATGAACATATGATCTCTTTTTCGATGAAAGATAATACGTTACATCTTCATTATCACGGTGAATCACATAAAATAGAACTCAAAAAGCTTGATATTCCATTGACCATGAACGTTATACCGGAGTATTTGATACAGCCGACGATGAATTATAATGAATAATGAATAATGAATAGTGAATAGTGAAAAGTGAAAAATGTATGACTTATTTTATTATGGACTATTGTGATATTACAATAGGTTACGGCTATACAAATTCTTTCGTTTTTCGTTATTAGTTTTTAGTTTTTCATTCAGTTTCCACATGCAAACAAACTTCCGCAAACAAAAAAGTATCCTCGGAATCGATCGAGGGACGAAATATATCGGTTTAGCATACGCGCTTTCAGACAGCGAAGTGATTTTTCCTATTGGCTATATTCTCAACGATAAAATGATGTACTTCAATATTGCTGGCATTATAGAAAAGCACAACGTCGGAAAAATTATGCTTGGGCGACCGAGCAAACAAAAAGACATCCAAGAAAAAATTCAAGGATTTATGAAAAGCCTCAATTATATTATAGAAAACAGGGAGATAGAAATCCAGCTGGTGGAGGAGGATTACACGAGCGTGCAGTCAGGAGAGATTACCTCAAATTTCAAAAAAAATGCTGCGGAAGATACCGTGAGCGCAATGCTTATTCTCGAAAGGTGATTAAAAGCTTAATCTACTTGTAATAACTCTATATCACCAGTGTTTTTACTTGATGTATTTTTTTGTAGAAAAAATTTACTATAATTCTGTCCTTGTTCCTGATCTATAGGAAGCTGGAATAAGAAGAGGATATGCTGCTTTCTCATATAGTGAAGAAGCTTTTTGGACTCTTCATTCATTACCAAAAAATCTGAAAAAATTACGATAGCTCTTCTTTGTTTATTTTCTACCGCGTTATTCAAAAATGTATTCAATAATGACTGATATATTTTTTTTGTTTTTTTTACTCTAGCCAAAATTTCATGTAAAATATCTCTTATTTCGTCAGTATTTTTTTTGGTGACTTTTTCTACTAACTTTGTTGCTCCAAATAGTTTCTGCTCAGGAGATAAAAATCTGATGTTGATTTGTTCACGTTGGCAGTAGGAAATGATATCTTCTGCATATCTACGAACTTGCTCCTCATTAGCTATCTTGCCGCCCCTTCGATTATAATTAATATCAAAAAACATATCTAAGCTCAGTGATTTTTCTTGCTGGAAAATATTCGTGTACAGCTCCTGATATTTCGCAGAAAGTTTCCAGTTGATTTGTGAAGCGCTATCACCTGCGGAATATTTTCTCATGTCGACTTTTTCGCTGCCTGCTCATTTCATGATATGTTGAAAAACACCAAATCGTTTCCCTACGATAGGTTTTGTGAGTTTGATGCTAAACTTTTTTTTCATGAAAGATTGCGATACTATTTGAAAGGAAAAGATTTTTTTTATTTTGTACCCTCTTTATTTTAAAGAGGGAGGTATCCGCGTTTTGCGGATGGGAGATTTTTATAATAGTCACAAAAATCCTCCACCCTAAAGGGTACCCCCTCCTTTCAGTAAAGGAGGTACATCTTTTAGTTATATTATTCATTTAATTCTTCATCACTTCTTCCTTATCGCTCCATTTTCTTTTCCCAAAATTCGTCAACTGCACCGTCTCATGACCCTTGCCAGCCAGCATAACTATATCGCCCTCTTTAGCGATTTCACAGGCGAACTTGATCGCTAATGTCCTTTCGGGGATGATGAAAAGATTTTTTCCTAAAGTTTTATTTTTTACGTTCATCGTGAGTTGTCCAAGAATATCGAGTCTGTTTTCGGTATCAGGATCATCGTCTGTTGCAATCAGAATATCGCTGTATTGATCAGCTATTTCTCACATGATTGGTCTTTTGGTTTTGTCTCTGCATCCGGGTGCTCAAAAGAGCGTTATCAGCTTTCCTGTTCATTTTATTTTGTTCAAATAATCCAAAGTTTTTTCCAGCGCATCTGGTGTATGGGCGAAGTCAACAAAGTAATGCACTCAATTTTTTTCTATCTGTTCCATTCTTCCCGTGACTGTTTCAAATGCTTCTATGGTTTGGATAACTTGCTGGATATTTACGCCCATCTGCAAAACAACACTCAACGCCGCCAAAATATTGTAGACATTAAATTCACCGACCAACTTCGTTTTCACATCATAGGATTTGCCGAGATAAGTAAACGAGAAAGTAGTCCCGGTAAGCGAAGTTTTGATATTGTCCGCTTTGAGACTCGATGACGCGATGATGCTGTAGCTCAATTTTTTATCAAATGGCATCTCATCAAATCGCTGTCTTCCTATTTTATCGTCAGCAGGAAACGCTGCGTATTTATTCTGCTTTTTATTTGTCAAAACATACGTGAACAACTTTTCTTTGGCTTTAGCATAGCGTTCAAACGTCCCATGAAAATCCAAATGGTCGTGAGTGATGTTCGTCAATACCGCAAAATCAAATTCCACTCATTCAAATCTATACTGATTCAACCCATGAGAAGATGCTTCGAGGACTGCTATCTTACATCACGAATCTTTCGCTGTCGCGAGAATTGATTGCAGATCAAAGACATCAAGCGAGGTCATTTTTTTATTGTTTGCTAGATCCTGATTTCCGATTTTAATATTCGCGGTGCTGACCATAACCGTCTTACCAATGTGGTCATTCAATATTTTATGGATCAAATTTACCGTCGTCGTCTTCCCATTTGTCCCCGTCACTCCGATGACGAAAAAGTTCTTCGACGGATAGCCATACATCGTATTTGCCAGTTGTCCATTGAGTTTTTTTCGCAACTGATAAATGACGCTGTCTTTGAGCAGGAAGTAGAGTTTGTCATAGAAGAGTATTTTTTTGAGAAGTGATTTGAACATGATTTCTCTTAATAAAAATAAATAATGCTAAAATATTAAGTGATAAGTAATGGTATTGGTTTTGGTATGGACTATTGTAGATTGCAATAGTTTGTTTGTGTAAATACCAAAATTTATCATTTAAAATTTATAATTTATCACTGTTTTTGAGTAGTCGTCCTCACACTATCGCTGCCGTCTCCATTCTCAAAACCGTCTCTCCTAAACTCATTATCTTTGGCGTATAGGCTTCAAAAATTTGATAATCACGAGGAGTCAATCCGCCTTCTGGACCGACTAAACCAGAAATTGTGGTTACCTCACCTCCTGCTCCCTCTCCATGCAATGGGGAGGGTTGGGGTGGGGTAATTTCCTTCGTTACAGTTTTATCGAACACAACAACTTCGCTATCTTGGAGATATTTCGTGATATCAGTAGTGAATTCGAGTTTAGGTAGTTTTCGTCCTCGTGATTGCTCCACCGCTTCCTTCATGATTTTATGAAGTCTTTCTTCTTTCTTGCTGTTTCGCTCTTTGATAACTGATCTTTCACTGGGCCAAAATAGTATCTGATCCAGCCCGCATTCAGTCAGTTTTTGGACGATCAATTCTACTTTATCCCATTTGTTCGGCATAGCAATGATCATCGTTGTTGTGTTTGGAGTCGATTCGTGAAGGTGTTCAGATAAAATTGTTCATGCAATATGTTTATTATCCCAAGCGTCTACGCGAACTTCATATCTTATTTTTTTTGTTTTATTCACCGGGCTTTGTATCCGGATGACATCGCCTATATTCGCTCTGAGGACTTTTCTGAGTTGTGACAAAAGGTCGATATCCTGGATACTGACGGTCTTATTTTTTATTGTATATTCCGTGATAAAAAGTTGCATAGACTAAACGACCAAACGATAAAATTATTTTTGTATCTTGCATCAAGTTTTTTTAGCATTCTACCATGATAATTCAATAGGACTTTAGAAGTTTAGGACTTTAGAAGTTTAGGATTTTAGAGGTTTAGAAACTTATTAGAGGCTTAGGATTTTAGAGGCTTAGAAACTTAGAGGTTTAAATTGTTGTTAATGGTCTAAGATTCTAATTATCTAAGTATCTAATAGTCTAATAGTCTATTTTGTATTTGAATTTTACTAGATTTTCACTACATATACACTACTTTAGTTCAAGCTAATGTTTTTGATGATACAGTACGCAATCGATGCTTTCAAAATATTTTTTGCTCAAGGGTTCCATATGTACCCAATTTTTATCGTAATCATAGTCGGGTGTATTATCCAAGTAGTCAAAGTAATCATCGATTTGATCAGATATAAACGTTTTTATATCGGACATATTTTCGCTTCAGGCGGATTTCCCTCTTTTCATAGTGGATTGGCAAGTAGTGTCACTATGCTTGTTCGGCTGCAATATGGATTTAGCAGCGTGCTTTTTGCGACTGCGTTTGCGTTTAGTGTCTTGTTCGCTTACGACGCAATGAATCTCAGATACGAGACAGGTCAGCACGCGCATTACATCAATGATCTGAGATTGGAGCTTCAAGCTATTTTACAAAAGAAAGAGAAAGGATTACTCAAAGAAAGAATCTGACATACTCCACTTGAGGTTGCCTGATGAATCATTTTCGGCTCGATTTTGACGTATATTTTCTACTATATATATTACATTAAATAGCTCGCTATCGTGAGCGTAATTTACTTCGTGTAATTACAATTTATTACGGACGAAGTCCAAATTACATCTGTTAAGATATATTACGTCCCGAAGGGACAAATTACCAATTACAATCAATTACATCTGCTTAGGCGAATAAATTACATCACGAAGTGATAAAGTTTAGTTATATAGTTTAGTTATATAGTCAATCAATATGATAAAATTTGTAGTTCCCAGACCAGTAAAAAAAATACATAGAACATATACCCCTATCGATTCAGACAAGAAAAAAATCAAAGTCTGATTTCATTTTTTTTCTATAAAAGTAATCCGAATAATATTCATTATATTCGCACTTATTTATTGATGATTTCTCTTGCTCAAAAACTCAATTTTCAATCATCAATATACGATCAAAAGAGTACTTTACGATTCTTGAAATATTGCTTGGTATGATAACCCTTACCTCTACAAACGCATCAACACTCGAATAAAAGGAGAAAATTATTACGTCGTGAATCTCTATAAATCCAGAGTGCTAAATGATATCAAATCCACCTATCCTATGGTCAGTGATATGAATATCGAATATACTTCATCCAATACGGTTTTTGTTACTCTGACTTTTGTCCCGATTGATCTGGTCATTAGAAATGAAAATTTCAGATATGCGCTTATAGGGACTAAATTGCTGACGATTTATTCATGAAACAAAATTTCTGACTGAATAAAAATTCTGGATTTGCCAGCTTATATGAGCGGCACTACTTCACTTTCCGGGATTTTTTACAGACAATCAGCGACAGGATTAGTTCAACAAGTAGAGATGATATATCAGTGATTTACTGGACTTCAGCGTGTGGAATATTTGCCTTGAGGAGAGAGGTCTATTGTGTATTTGGATGGAAAAAAATTTTACATCAGCAATCTAGGAGATATTCCTAATCAGATCAGAAATTATCAATTGCTCAAAAAATACTATAAAGACTATGCTCAGCTGGTAGATATTGATTTATGAAGTTTAGAAAAAGATAAGGTGATTGTAAGGAAATTCTAAAAAATATTAAAATATTGAAACATTGAAAGGTTGAAAAATTCGTCACTAAGTTGCTCAAGTACATAATCTTTTAGTTTTCTAAATCTTTTAATCTTTTAGTACATAGCATGAACGAAGAATTTATGAGAGAAGCTATCAAGCTATCGCTCGAAAATATGCAGAAAAACGCATGATGACCTTTTGGCGCAGTTATTGTCAAAGACGGCAAAATCGTTGGCAGAGGACGAAATCAGGTAACATCAAGCAACGATCCTACCGCTCACGGTGAAGTGGTTGCTATCCGCGATGCATGCAAAAATTTGTGAACATTTGACTTGCATGGCTGTGAAATATATACTTCTTGCGAGCCATGTCCGATGTGTTACGGAGCTATTTCACGAGCAAGGATAGTCAAAATTTATTATGGAAATACGGAAAAAGATGCGGCTGATATAGGATTCGATGATAGCGCGTTTCAAAAAGATATCAAAAAAGATTTTACGCAGAGAGACATTCCTGTAGAGCAATTATTGCATAATGAAGCTTTGGAAGTGTTTAAGGCGTGGAAAAACAAAAAAGATAAAATCGCTTACTAAAAAAACTAAATTAAAAATCAGCAAACCCACCCCGACCCTCCCTTAACAGGGCGGGAGCTAAGGAAAATATATAAAAATATTCTTCCATATAGCCCCCTGTCAAGGGGGAATGGGGGTTTGCTGAAATAAAAAATAAAAAAATTTATCATTTTATCTTTCAGTATGAATAAAACTGATTTCCCCATCTTTAATAACAATCCCTGACTCATTTTCTTGGATAATGCCGCTTCGACGCAAAAACCGCAATACGTCATTGATGGTGTCTCTGAATTTGTCGCTTCATCATACGCAAATATCCACAGATGACTCTATTCGCTTTCTGAAAAATCCGAAGAAGCGTATCATCATTCCAAAGAGCTCGTAGGTGAATTACTCAACTGCAAAGCGAGCGAAATCATCTACAGCTACAATTCCACGTACGCAATCAATTTAATCGCTCAATCACTCGTCATTAGCGATATTCTAAATAAGTGAGATACGGTTCTCTTGGGTATTCGAGAGCATCATGCAAATATTCTTCCACGACAGGTTTTAGCGCAGAGAAAGTGATTCAACATAGAATTTTTCAACATCAACGAAGAATACGAGATCGATCGGAATGATTTTGATCAGAAATATACTGATAATGTTAAAGTAGTCTCTGTGTCTCATGTTTCTAACGTAACAGGAAAAATTTATGACGTCAAAAAAATAAAATCCAAACTTCGTGACGATACTTTTTTTCTTGTAGACGGTTCGCAATCGGTGCCGAATTTTCCAGTCGATGTGCAGGATATATGATGTGACTGCTTAGTTTTCACTGGGCATAAAATGATGGCATATACAGGAATCGGCGTTATTTATCTGAAAAAAGAATGGATCAAAAAACTCGTCCCCATGATCCGCGGATGAGGAACTATCGAAGATGTGAGCATTGAGTGACATACCTTAGCGTGAAATTCAGATAAATTTGAGTCCGGCACGCCAAATATTGTCGGAGCTGTTTCGCTTTTGAAAGCGCTTGAATATATCAAATCTATCGGTGGCATGAAAGCCGTTTGGACACATGAGCAAAAATTAGTCAAACTATGCTTAGATGGATTCGCAAAATATAAAGACAAAGTAGAGATTCTCTGACCAACAACGACAGATAGGGTGGCGGTATTCTCTTTCGTACTTGCCAACAATACCAATTTCAACAATATCGGCGAAAAATTTGCTGACCAAAATATAGCAGTTCGTTGCGGTGGTCACTGCGCTTATCCGCTTCACAAGTACTTCAAAAAAGCAGGTACGTGTAGGATAAGTTGTTATGTGTACAATGATGAAGAGGATATAGCGAAATTCTTCGAGACTCTCGCCGAAATAATCTAGCTAAATATACTTTAAACAATACGTCAACTGATACTCCCTTTCAAGGGGGGTATTTTTTGTAAAAAAACCGTTTCTGGAGTATAATTTAGTCATATATTTACCTCTCATTATTCAAACGGATGACTCAGGATGATAAAGATATAGAACAAGCATCGACCAATATAGGGATCGAAAAGATCAAAATCAATGTGGATGAAATCAAAAAATCTGTGAATGAATTGAAAAATCAGATTGAAACTTTTGATAAAGATAAAAATAATCTTGCCAAAGAAATCTTAGAACAGAAACAAAAAGAGATTGAAGAAAAAAAGATAGAGATTGAGAAAAAGAAAACAGAGACATTGGAACTCATCAAGAAAACAAAAGAATTAGAAGAGCTCAAATCAGATATCAATTCGCAAAAAGAACTCGCTGATCTAGAAAAGGAACTTCAGGGGATCGAAACAACCAAAAAGTGATTTCGAGAAAAGATAAAGGAGTGATCCGGTAAAACGCGAGAACGAATCAAAGAACATAAAAAGCCGATTTTGATTGCTACAGGAATCTGAGCAGGAATTCTTTTGCTGATGAGATTATTCAGAAAAAAAAAGAAGAATAACGAAGAAGACGGAGAGAAAAAAGATAAAAAAGAGAAGAAGTCTCGATGGAAAAAAGCTTTGATTTGGGCTGGAATTTGAACTTGAGGAGCATTGATATGGAAAAATCGAGATAAAATAAAAGGTCGGATTGGTGATCTGTTTGGTGGAAAACCTAAAGAATGAGATGGTAGGACTGCTGATATAGAAAGCTCTTGAAAAGAATTCAAAGAAAAATTAACAAGTTGAGAAAAACTTGTATACAATAATTTTGCAGATAAGGTCAATGAATTTTATATGTCATGAGCAGGAGAATTTCCTGATGAATTACAAAAAGATAAACTTGGATCAGCGACTTTTGAAATACATGAAAAGGAGAAGATATCATGAATGGTGCCATTTATGCTGAACAACAGATATACAAAAGATGGTTGAATAGATAAGCTGCTCAGTGAATCTGCTTTTTATAAGGAAGCCTGAATGGCTACTGATGAAAATGGTATATTTCAAAAGATGAAAACATGGACAGCTGATCAGTTATGAAGTTTTTTGGCTCCGATAGCATGAAGCATTGATGGTATGTTACCTGCTTTTTTGAGGTTTAAAACTTCCCGTGGTGTCGAGGATCTTGTAGAATGGATTAAATGAAATTCTGAAGCTAGAACAGCAATAAGATTAGCGTTTAGGAAATCTATCATGGTAATATCTTATTTGAATAGTAAAGAAAATAATCTGAAATATACTATAGCTACAAATATACTATCCAAAGAAGATAATTCTTTCAGTAAAAAGAGTAGTGAAGATCAAAATGATATAATAGCGGATAAACTTAGTGATGAAAAATTTTATTCTAAAAATATCGATCCCATCATAAAGCAATTCCGTTCAAAGTCATTGTATGAGTGAATTAAATTTCTTGAAGAAAAAAAATGTCTGGATAGTAATTTAGATCCTCTTATCAAAGAAGCAGTTGATAATATAGAAAAAAGAAAAAATAAATTATTGGATCAAGATAAGGATGGTAACAACAGGATAGAGGATATAAAAGATAAATTTGAATCATGAAAGCTTTCTGTAGATGGTCAAAGGGATTTGGATGAACTCTTAGAAGATTTTGAAGAAGAAATAAATGATGTGGGAAGTAAATCCTGGTATAACAAATATCTCCCATTGATGAATTTTTTCGATCCATCAGATGATATTATGGATAAGATTATGAAGAGCGGAGATTATGATGCTATGGTAAAAATTTATAGAGATAGGATTTTAGTCATAAAAGAAAAATCAAAAAAATGAACATTAACAGAATATGATATGGATGATCTCAAGAAAATTATTGATGATTATTGTATTTTCCAAAAATCATTAGTAATGTCTCAAACAAATATAGAAGAAGTTTTCGATAAAAATTGAAACAAAATTATTCGTTGGTGAAATACCATAGTTTTATCATGAGAATCTTTACGACATGGCTGAGAATTGTTTATCGATAAAAAATATTTGCAGTGATGAGCACTTATTGTATGATCTCTAGTTTCATTAGATATTGCTACATATCCTATTAGATTAGGTATTTGATTAGCTAGATGAAGAATTGCCTCTTCTCCTAGTTTGAAATTTACCTATAAAATTTGAAAATTTGCGGTCAAAAAAACTGCTGAATTAACTTGAAAATCATTGAATATTGCAATGAGAAATTATATGCCTGCTCGAATTTCTGCAAAGATGTATAAAGGTAAAGATTATATATTTAGATATGAATTATCTAAGGGTAATTTATCTTTAGGTAGGGCATTAGAGATAGCTAAAAGGAATAGTATTAAGTGAAGAATAACTGATACTATAATTAAATCAGAAGAGGAATTGATCCAACGAGTTGTTGGTGTGTGAAATTCACCTGATGATATAAAAAATGTTAAATTAGTTAAGGACTATTGGAATAATAAAAATATATTAAAGCAGATTATAAAATCTGAATATAATGGTAAACGGTATACTATGTCATGAAGGGCAGAAAAATATTCTTATGAATTTACTGAAAGTATTAAACAACTTAAATCTATTGATGAATTTTTAACAAGTGCTACACATGCTGGTAAATCATCGCTTGTAAATTGATTTCTCGAGACTACTAAATCACTAAAACCTGATATGATACAAGAAATGTTTGCTACACAAACTTTTGATAAGTTGTCTGTAGGGGCTTCTAAAGATATAGGAAGATTACTTGGTAAAAATATGCATAAATTCTCGTCTGTAGATGATTTCAAAGCTTTCCAATGATTTTTTGCTCGTAATTATACAACTTATCCTTCAGAAACTTTTGTTAGAAATGCCTTATCTAAGTGGGGTAAATTAAGCACTTTAGATGATATTGCACAAACAAAGTATATTGAAACAGCAGAACTTAATATCTCCAGATACGAAAAGATTGCCAATAAAGTAAAATCTTGAGTGAATAATATGATCACTGATATGAACAAATTACTTAAAAATCCTAAGATGAAAAGCTTCTATTCTGGTATTAAATCTAAAATAACTAATCTGACTGAATACAGCAAAACAGTAACTCCTGAAAGCATAAAAGCTACACAAGAGGCGAGCCGGTTAGATAAAATTACCTGATTCGGCAAGTTGACTCCTGAATGAATAACTGAATTAACAAAACTAAATGCGCTTATAAAGACCGATCAAGCGTTATTGAAATCTTTGCAATGAGCAAAAAAACTTGAGGATGTTAAATCTTTATTGACTACAGCTGGTATTGATGCAACCAAAATAGATGAATGAGTGCTTATGAAGATAGCTCAAACTAAAAATGCAGGGAATATAGAAAGCATTGTAAACTATGGCGCAGAAATAAATTCGATTAACGTTCTGAGAAAAATCTTCCAAAATCCAGCTATGAAAGTCTTTGGTAGGTATTTAGTTGTAGTCGGTGTAATCACTGATATTGCTTTTGTGGGAATAGATTTTACATCAGAAACATCTGAAGCTGCGAGAGTCAAACAATATAATCTTGCTAGAGGAGAAAATAAAGAAACTGAAGCGTATTATGATGTGGTTGTCTGATCGGCTTGAGCTCTTGCCGGTCTTTGAGCTGGTTTAGCTATCTTTGGCTTAGTATCTAATCCTGTGTGATGGGTTTGCTTATGAGCTTCTTGAGTCGCTTATTGAGCTAAAGAACTTGGTGATCTCTATTATGGTGAAATAGATAAGTTTAAACAAAATTATAAAGATTTTTTGGCGCAAAGTATGCCGGAAATCAAACAGCGTTTACTATATATCAATAGTCGACAGACAGGACTTGATTCTTCATTTCAGGATTTATGGTCAAATATTACAGGCAATATGTGAGCGGAAGAGAAGAAAAATTTATCTCCAAAAACTTCGGCTGATGCAGTGAAAGCGCTTATATATTTAGAGGAATTGCAAAAATATCCTTATGCCGCTGCAAATCTCAATGCTGCAGAAGTTCGCAATAATCCTGATTTAGAAGCATTGGTTAAACAACAAAAGAATTCTCATGATAAAGCTGTAGAAACTAGATATGATTATATAAAGAAAAATTATATTGATGGTAAAACGAGCATCGTAAATAAAGATGCTGTAGAAAAGAATCAATGAATACAGGCTTTAGATAGCATATTGGCTGAATCTAGAATGTGTCAGGCTGTAAATGATGACGCTGGTTATACCAACAAGACTGATGTAAAATGATATCCGAAATATCTAGAATCTCAGCTTCAAAAATCCAATGCTGACGGATTTGTAAAACTTGAAAAAATGTATGCTGACAATAAAATTCATTTCTTCCAAATTGTTGCATCACTGCCATATTATGAATCTATGCTGACTCAGTATTCTGTTGATAGTGAAAATTACGATAAACTTGTCGCAAATCTAGAATTTTTCAAAAAATATGTAAATTACAAATTATTGAATGTAGCAATTTCTGATTATCCTGCCATTACTTTGGATAAAGATAAAATTGATTATGATGAGATAACTAACCTATTATCCAGCCGGGTACTTACTGCTACAATACTGACTGCTGCCGAAGTTTCCTCGGCAAACGTAGAATATCTCACGGACACTCAGATCAATGAAAAATATAATGTTTCATCCAATCTATGACAAAATGTATTGTACGAAATAGCAAATAAAAAACTTGGATATACGTGAAAAAATAATTTATCTGATTTGAAAACATTTTATTCTGATGACCAAAAGAGCAAAGAAACAAAATGAATTTATTTTGATGCAAGTGGAGATAAGGATTGGGCTATTAACGAAAACAATGGATCAGACAACGAATTTGCTACTGATGCTGAACTTAATGATAAGGATAAAATAATAGAAATGAGATGATATATCGATGATGCTGCAAATAGTTCCACTACGGGAAATATGATAGCTTGAAATGATACTGCCAATAAAGAGTATGCAAATTATTATATTGATATTATCAATCAGAATTTAAACTATAGAATCAATCCTACAAAATATCATTTGCAACTATTAAATTATATCAAAGCTAACAGCAAGGGTAGCTATATCCAGTTACCACCTGATTTGTTGATACTATGAATAAAATCCGGTGTACCTAATATAGGTGCTTTTGTATATCGCCGAGATGGTAAAAAACTTGAAGCAAGAAGTGGAATAAAATGAATAACATCAATTTTGTTCAGTGTTTAATGTAGTAAAATATCTTTATATAGGTAAAATATATTCATGTCTGCTGAAACAGAAGAAAAGAACTCAGAAATCCAAAAATCCCCAATCGAAAAAACTACTCCTGAAGCTCAGGAAACTATCCAAGATACCAAACAGCAACTCGCTGAAATGTATCTCGATTTCCTTGATAAACAAAAATGAGGAATACTTGCAACAGGAGCGGGACTCGGCATCAATCTCAATCCGCTCAAAAAAAATGCAATAGAATTTTTGACTACCGAAACCACCGTCAAAGAGAAAAAAGATATCTTCTCAACTATCGGAAAAAATATCAAAAAAAAATTCATAGAAAAATTTACGTGATGAACGATGCTGGAATATGATAAAACCAGTTTAAATAAGATGAAAGCATTGATTACGCAATACAAAGATGATCAAACAAAACTTCAAGCGCTTATGACTCAGATCGAAGAAGGAGTGGATCCTACAGTGGTAGCATTAGCAACTACGACAGCTGTAGCAACTGCAGCGACTATTGCTGATAAACCAGTAGTTCCAGATATTGCTACCAAAGCAGAATATCAAGCTCCTTTTGATGCTGCAGTTAAAAACCTTACCATCACTTCAGGATTCGGGTTGAGAACAAATCCCGTTACGTGAGAAAAAGATAGCCCTCATTATTGAATGGATCTTTCTGCTGCTTTATGAACACCGATTCATCCCATTGAAAATGGAAAAGTGATAGCAAATACGCGAGATAAAGATGCGGGGAATATGATCACAATAACATCAGAGGATTGAAGGACTTTTTCCTATCTCCATATGAAAGAAGCATCTATCTATAAAGTGGGGGAGCAGGTAACAACAAAAGACGTTATAGGGAATATAGGAAGCACAGGAAAAAGCACATGACCGCATCTTCATCTTGCAGAAAAAAATAAAGACGGTGAATTCGTCAACCCGCTCGCAGATGAAAAAATAGCTCCATTATTTAAAGAATATAAAAATTATGACACCTTGGCTGATTCGGAAATCAAAACTCAAGACGATATGAAAACTGCCTAGGGATTGTATGTTCATCGACTATTGTAAGAAGACAATAGTTCATAATAAAATAAGTCCTACATTTTTCACTTTTCACTATTCATTATTCATTAGTTTTACATGTCTTTGATGATCTTCTTCACTACTCCGATGACTTTTGTTTCATCATACTTACTAATTTCTACATTATCAAAAAACCTATTCACTGACTCCAAATACAGCTTTCCCTCTTGTTTGACGATTTTTTTTAATTTCGGAAGATCGTTGTGGATGACAAATACATAATCGTTCACGTCATACGTTGGCTGCTGTTTGATCAATATCAGATCGCCGTCTTGTATTTTCGGTTCCATACTATTCCCTTTTGCTCTGACAAAAAAACATTTACTGACATCTTTGACGCCCATCATTGCCATAGTCACGGGAATTTTTTCTTGGGTATATTCATCGATGACCTTTTTTCATTTATTCCCACATTGAGCGAATCAATAAATAGGAAGCTGAACGATATCATTCAAACTGTCCGTGATGCTTTCCCTGATTAATCTATATCCATGTTCATCCTTGATGAAATATCATTTCAACACTAATTGATTCAATTTATTCAAAACGGTCTGCGGATGGCTCGCTCAGATATTGTGTGCGATTTCTCTCAAGGTTATCCCTTCTTGAGTAGTGTTTTTTTTGAAAAAGCTGATTAAAGCTTTTTGGATGTTATCTAACTCTTTTTGCATGATATAATGATTAAAGGATTAAAAGACGGTAATTTGTTCGTTTCACTCACGTAATTGGTAATTTGCTCATTTCATTCGCGTAATTAATATTTATTAATTTCTTTAGCTTTCCTTATGAAGTTATTTAATTTAACGGCTAATAGATTGAATTGTTTTAGTAATCTATCATACATTTCATTGGGTATTAGTTTTCTTTCTTGAAATGTTTCCAACCAGTGTTTGCTTTCATATAATGATCATCTTGCGTTGTAGTAGAACTTAATAGAATCATAAATAATGAAATCTTCAAAATCATTCAGCAATATTAGCTCAAACACTATCCATAGATCTTATAAATTGATTTCATAATATCCTTTTGAGATCAAAATTAAGTTTTTCATAGATTTTTCGTATGTCTCTTTCTAATTCACGAGCAATACTATAAATTTCTAAATCAGCGATTCATTTCATTCTATAATCAATTACACGAAGTAAATTACGATTCATTACATCCACCTAGGCGGATAAATTACGACATCAATATCAAGTTTCGTTTCCATTATAATGTTTAGTTTGACATTGTCAAGTAAATTTTGACACAATCAACGCTATTTTTGACGAGTTTGCTAAATGCAGGTATCCATACGACAAAAATCTCTTGATTTTCCATAAAAATTGTGTAAAATTGATTTTGTTGGCTTGTAACACGATATTGATATATCATTACACGCAGCAAATTACACGCAGCAAATTACATCAAAGATAAATTACGCGAGCATAGCGAGCAAATTACACGAAGTAAATTACACGAAGTAAATTACACAAAGCAAATTAGTTTTATAATCTTATCGCAGTATAGCATGACAACAAAAAAGCAAGAACTTCAAGAAGCTTTCAAGAGTATTGAAAAGCAATTTGGAAAAGGCGCCATCATGAGGATGGGGGATAACGCAAATGTAGGTCTTGTAAGTACATTTCACAGCTGATCGTATGTGCTTGATCTCATTTTAGGATGATGATATCCTGAAGGGAGAGTCGTAGAAATTTATGGACCAGAATCTTCTGGTAAAACAACCATCGCGCTTCACGCGATAGCAGAGATCCAAAAGAGAGGAGAAACCTGCGCATTTATCGATGCAGAGCATGCGCTTGATCCTCAGTATGCCAAGAAACTTGGTGTTGATGTGGATAATCTTTTGCTTTCACAACCAGATTTCGGAGAGCAAGCGTTACAAATAGCTGAAGAATTAGCAAAATCCGGAGCAGTTAGATTGATTGTTATTGATTCGGTAGCGGCATTAGTCCCTAGAGCTGAAGTAGAAGGGGATATGGGAGATTCGTATATGGGACTCCAGGCGAGAATGATGTCTCAGGGACTCAGAAAATTATCTTCTATTTTAGCCAAAAGCTGAACTACGTGCATATTTATTAATCAGATACGTATGAAAATTTGAATAATGTTCGGTAATCCGGAAACTACTCCTGGAGGTAATGCGCTCAAGTTCTTCGCATCTCAGAGAGTGGAGATTCGCAGAGGAGATAAATTGCTTGTAGATAAAGAGCAGATTGGCTATTTAGCCAAAATCAAGATCTCAAAGAATAAGATATCTGCGCCATTCAAAACAGCAGAATTACCAGTTAAATGGGGTGTCGGATATGACAAAACCGCAGACATTGTCGAAGCGGCAACAGTGCTTAAATTAGTAGACAGAGCAGGAGCATTCTATACGTTCGGTAAACAAAAATTCCAGGGAAAAGAGAAATTTGTTGCTGCGCTAGATAGTGATGAGAAGACAAGAAAAAATATTGAAAAAGATATCCAAAACAAAATCAAGGAAATGAGAATGGGAAAAAAAGTCCTTGATGATGAAGCGCTTATAGCTGTAGAGACCGAGATAGAAGAAGATGCAGCTGAAGCGATAATTGAAGCAGACCAAGCAGTTTAGCAACTTTACTAATCATAAGAGATCCCCGCAGAAATGTGGGGTTTTCGTTTAAATACAAATATCTATTAAATTCGTAATAAAAATTATGCTTACTAACCAATGTATTTCTATTACCGATCTTAGGACAAAGACAAAAGAACGTCTGGATGATTTATGAAAACAAGAAAAATATGTGTTTGTAAATAATAAACCTGTTGCTGTGCTGATGGATGTTGTAATGTTTGAAAAATGGAATACTGTATTTGATTTTGAGAAAGAGAAGATAAATCAAGATGAATTTGTGAAATATTTATACTCAACCGCCAAAAAAATCAGTAAAACGTAATTTTTTTGGATGATTGAGTTATACCGACGACTTGAGAATCTGTTAGTACAAACGAAGTGAAGTGATTACAGTTTTCGAAAGCGGTTCGGTATAAAAAGTTCGACGGAAAAATGACAAAAACATGGCAAAAAAGAGTGGATACGATGCCTTCTAAAATGAAAGAAGAAATTTTGTTTATAGTTCTATCATTGTACTTCGTTTGTCTGGATACGATATCGTCGCTATTAGATGATATCCGTGATGGTATAGAATCAGAAAAGGAAAAATAGGAATTATTTTCTGCAAAAAGGATAATAGATGAGAAATACAGAGGATTGATTTTAGATGAGATGCATATAAATGATTATAAAATTTTAGGAAATAAAAAAAAGAACACCTCATAACAAGATGCTCTTAAGAATATATTTACATATTACGCTTCAAATGACATTGCTGCTACAATAGGATCTATCACTTTCGTAAGGTATAACGCTACGAGTGTAGCATCCAATGGATTAGGAATATTGATAATAAAATCTCTTGTTTCTAGATTTTCATCCCAATAACAACGATGAGTAGGATAAGGACACTTTCTAAGTTTCATTTGATTCTCCTTAGTTCCTTCCTTATATTTAATAAATGAAGTAGGAATCAATGGGACAAAACTATCAACTAATTTTTCTTTTCCATCCTTTATTTCCCCAGTAATGTGCTTCCCTAATATGGTATCTGATGCTTTTACATAGACATTACTCGATGGTAGTGTAAGGGCTGGCAATAGAGCATCCTTCTTCAAGGTAACTTCAATAGAGCTGCCACCAACGGGCACTGCACTACAAAATTCATGAATCTTTATTTTTGAGAATATCCCTTCTTTGTCGGGTGAAACATCAAATTCACAATATCCCTGTTCGCCTTTGAGTCCGATAGCTTTTATCAATTTTTCAAGATCAACGGAATTACCGTGAATATTATCCACTTTCCCATAGTTGCTTTTTCTCAAACAAATATCCATGATAGTCTCTTTATCGAGTTTTGATACCTCGTGCAGATATCGTGTAGTCAATGCAGAGAAATAGCCATCCCCACAATCCATACCAAAATTTTGTAAAAGTTCTTGATTGTGATAATGTTTCATAAAGTTGGTAATAGCCGGTGCAATTTTCGTGTTTACATGCCCTGATAAAGCATATCCACCAAACATGTTTATGATAGGATACATCAAGGTAGCGTACACGGGTGCCTGAAGTTTTACTCCCAAGAAATGAAAATGATAATTTTGAGCGAACCATGTCACTTTTACATTACTTTCCGATTTAGGAATAGCAGAAATGATAGGCAAATGCCTGGATTTTGAACTATGACTGCCTACTTTTTTTATTTTTACATTTTCTCCATAAGCAAGTCTCATCCATTTTGTAAGATGATCGATTTCGTCTAAAGAGATATTATCGGTTCTCTCCTTGATGAGTTTTTTACGATCAATAGGTATGCCCTTTCTTGGATGCTCCTGTAAAACTGGTCGTACATCATTGATTGATACAGGAGATATCGTAATATCATCTGCCAAAATTACGGTAGTTAATTCACATTCACAATGCCATACGGCGGCACCGCCACCAGACATACTTGAGTACCCAAATATTCCACCACAACCTGGGCATCCGAATTCTTCAAAATCTTTCACAGATATTGCGATTGTTGTAATTTCTTTTGTTGTCATTTTCTTATGGATTTAGTTTAACATATTTTTGTTTAGCACAAAGAGTATAAGCATTAGATAAAGTAAGTCAATACAAAATAAATCATAAAAAATTGTAGTCCGAATTGCTCAAGAAAAATAATAAGCTTCATTATGAAAATAGAAATTTATTATTCCAACTATTTCACTTCTAAACTAAATTCACCAATTTTCGTATCATCCATATTGATTACGATGACCGCCATTCCTAATTTTTGAGCGAGGATAGAGATATCTACGGATCAGTTATTTATCATTTGAACATTCGTAATGCTTGATTGAAGCACGTCATTCGTTGAGAGGAACGTAAACGAGAACGGGAGCAAACCCGAATAAAGTTTGCCAGATTTTTTATCTTTTATTTCAAGTGTTAAGGTAGCTACTTCACCAAGTTTCAGAGGTGACTTTGAAACGAGAGTTATAATTACATCATTTTGTGTCATAAAATGTTCGGCGATATCGCTTAGGTTCGTAAATGTAAGTTCTATGTTTTTATTGATTGATGTTTGTGAAATGTCTACAGGAACTGTTGGTGTAATTATTACCGGTGGTTTAACAGGAATTACTGGTTGTATGGGAGTAACTACTTTAGCTGGTGTATTTGGAATTGTTGGTGTGGTAATCGGTGTTGTTGTTCATGTATGTACGATAGGAAGAATTGGTTCTGCAGGAATAGTTGGCTCTACAGGAGCAATAACCGGGTCTGGTGTGTTTGTTTTGCTATTGTAGATATAACATTTTACATTTGCAGTAGTGAGATCTTCTCGACGATCAGACATCGTTCATCTACCGACCCAAGCCATATCTCTGACAATAATTTTGCTGCGTTGGTTATCATAATGAAGAACTTTTCCTACATGACCATAACTTCAAAATCTTCCTCCTGCGTCATAAATAATTAATGCTCATTGACTTGGAATTGATCAAATCTTATATCAGGTGTCCGATGCGTTTTTACATCGATCGACGGCGTTTCCTCACCATGTTCTTTGTTGTGTTTTCTCATCAATGAACGGAAAAAATTCTGGAGAAATCCTTGCTGCTCCATAGGTGCAATATCATTTGGCAAAACTATTTTCTACGTCCAGCTCCATATTCCAGATAGAAATAATATTTCCTTGTTTGAGTGAGCTAGCTGGATTTTGCATCGCATTCAAAAGTTGTTGCGCCACTTCACTATCATTGTTTCTATAAAGGTTTTCATTGAGTCCGGTAAGATTTGCGAATAATAATGATCATGAAGAAATAGTGACTGCAATTATGACAAGTAATTCTAAACTATGAAAAAGATGGTAATGCACGTGATTGACAAAATACAACACCTTATGTATGTGTCTGTGAAAGTGTTTTCTCAGATGATGATGGATTCTCTGATGAAATGTTAATGTCTTTTTTCTTCTCATTATCACCTTAAAAGCTAAAGAGATACATGATATATGATCCATGAGGCACGAACGATATGGTTATTTAGCTAAATAGTTCTTGCGTCTTGGATCTAGCATCTAAGTTAATTATACCCACAAATGCAAAAAAAAGCAAATTTTTAGAGGACTTTTTTTGGAAAATAGTTCAGAAAGTGGCTGCTCTTAAGTTACTGTGGAAATTGTTTTTCAAAAAGATACAAATTATCATATTTCATTTTATGTATCCGTAGATGAACGCACATATTCTCTTTGTTCTTGATTATTATACTCCCCATAGATGAGGATCAGAAACTGTTTTTGAAAATATCATTAGCAGACTTTTGACGAAGGGATTCTCGGTGAGTATCGTAACGAGTCGGTTTGATCGTAAGCTTCCCAAAGAAGAACAACATGATCATCTGTATATCTATAGAACAGGCAAAACGAGATTGTGATTTATGTTTCGTGCGTTTTTTCTTGGAAGGAAAATTTTGAAAAATCATGTAGACATTCATGTCATTCATACAAGTACGTATGGTGGGGCAATCCCTGCGTCATTGCTCGGAAAATTATTTCACAAAAGAGTGATCCTCACGGTTCATGAAATTTTTTGAAGGCTTCGGACGCGTTACAAATGACGATGGAGTGGCGGAATATATAGATTATTTGAAAAGATTATATTCTGGTTGCCATATGATATCTATCATTGCGTATCGCAATATACCATGAACTCCATACGTCTCGTCTATGGTATCTCAGACAAAAAAATTGCAATGATTTACAACGGCGTAGATACAAATTTCCGAAATCCCAATGAAGTTGATCCATCTGAAATCAAAATATGGAAAAATCAATATGGACGAAACAATCGTTTTGTAATTACCTATTTTGGTCATGCGGGGAAATCTAAATGACTCGATTACCTAGTCGAAGCCTTGCCTGAACTTGTTGTTGTAGATGCACAATTGCTTTTTGTTTTCAATCTTATCGAATCCAAAAGAACCGAACATATCAAAGAAAAAATCAGAAAATATCATCTCTGATCATCTGTTCAACTATTCGATGGCTTCGAAAAGAACGAACTACGCACCTTAGTTGCTAGCTCCGATTTGGTTGTTGCGCCATCACTCTCTGAATGATTCGGCTCAGTGCATACAGAAAGTGCAGCTATGAAAAAACCGCTCCTCACGACTTATATCGCTTCAATTCCAGAAGTAGTCCGAGGCAATGTAAAATTTATTCCACCAACTTCCAAGAGAGAAATTATTCAAGCGATTCTTGAACGTGATCAGTGGATAGCTAACCCTGACTATATGATTTCATCAAAAGATTTTTCTCGGAACGCCACCGTCAAAGAGTTGATCAAACTATACCACTAAAAATTAATGAAAAATGAATAGTGAAAAGTGAAAAATGTCGGATTTTTTCTTATTATGAACTATTATAAATTACAATAGTATCTCATAATACGATTCCAACATTATTCATTATTAATTATTTTATCTGTTGTTATTATAAATATTTTCTTTGACTGCTTCTAAACTATCAAAATATTTTTCTGTCGTGAATGTATATGATGAATATTGTCCTTCCGTACTCTTAAAGAAGTAGAATACCTTGTGATTTGGCGCAGTATATGGAGATGTTTGTCGCGCCCCATCAATCGTTATGCGTCACCATCGTGCTTTGATGGTTTTGGCATTTGCATATTGTGATCCTGCAGGATTATTAATATCGACATTGTATTTCAATACATCAAGGGTAGGGAAGTATTTTGGTGTGATGAAATTTGATGAGGTAAATTGTTTTTTTGCAGAATCATAGGTGATGGTGTATCTTTTCCCATTGGGCGCAGTATAAACCCCGTTAACTATCCGTGAAGCGCTAGAAATATCTGTGCTCGTTCCTCCATCGCCGCGATATTGTTCAGCGAGATCGTAAAGATATTGTAATGCATCGCGTTTATTTACATCAGCGCTGCTTGATCACAAATCATTTATTTTGCTTTGAATCATAACCATAAGTGAATTGAAAAATTCATCTTGTTTTGCTCCGCCATAAAGATCTCTGAGCGCTCCAAAGATAGCGATGATCTGAAGTTGTTCTGTACTAGAAAGATTCGTTGAAATATCAGTATAATCTGTGATGTCGTTATTTGCATCGGTTTCGGTTTCTGTAGTGATGCGGAAAGTAACAGAGAGTCAGCCGATAGTTAACGTGCTGGTAACCGCATGGTCATATTCGTCGCTAGAGATAAGTTCTATCTTCACAGTCCATCCATTTTGTACATATCCTGTTGTTCCTACCATATTTCCACTGATATACAAAACTCATCTATTTACTGTAGCAAGCGCAGGGACATTAGTAGATAAGCCAGTTATGGTTACCGTATTAGATCCATACACCCTATCAATTCTTGCGCTTGTTATACTATTGAAAGAAAATGAATCTGGAGTACTATCAATGATTCCGCTGTAATAGAATGATTGGATTGCTGATGTTCATGAATTATTTAATGTATCGATTGCTTTGATATACCAGTAGAATGTTCCTGTTGTTCCAAGCTCCATATTAGCAATAGCCACTGAAGTTGTTGTAGCATTGGTAAATCATGACTTAATTAGCGTAGCAAAAGTTCCTGTTGTAGAGACAAAATATTGATATCATGATAATCCGACTCCACTATCAATGACTGTTGCCCACGTAAGAGTAAACGCTCCGGTTGCTGTTGCTCCGCTTGTTGGACTTGTTAAACTTGGAGTGTTAGGCGCAGTAGTATCAAGATATCCGGTAAGCGTTGTAGAGAGATACTCATTACCTGTGGACAAAGAAACATATATAGTTTTAAGTCAATCAGCTCCAGACGCTATAGGAAAATACGTAATGCTTGTTCAACCTGTTAAAACGCCAGATGTTCGTGCGCCCATAGTGATGTCTCCCGTGATAGAATAATTACAGGTGGTATTAGTTCAAAGATATACGGGGAAGGTAGAGCTTACGTATTTAGTAGATCATGATAATTGTATACCTGCGCCGCTTAGTTCAATAACTCCGCTCAGAGGCACATTGACAGAAAAAGGGATGGAAGTAGATAATCAGGTATTACCTGCTTTGTCTGTAGCTAGTACGTAAAAAGTATATTCAGAATTATTAGCTATATATGTAGTATATGAAGTAGCTCATGTAGTGGATCATGTAGCATATATAATTCCTCCGCTCAATTCCACATACAAATCATATCCAGAAATATTTGTCTCAATTCATGACCAAGTAAAAGTGATAGAGCTATTTCATGTGACAGTTGATCCACTCGTAGGATAGTTGCCCGTAACGATGGGAGTAGTTGTATCTATAGTAAAGGTCATACCAGTAGTATCTCCTCATGTGTTAGATAAGATAAATGAATAGATCGTGTCTCCTGTAATAAGTGTTCCACTAATATATCAACTACCATTAAGTGTAGCTCATGATATATGTACTCAGGTAAAGGTGATACTAACTCAGGTATTGTAATATCATCAACTGACAACTAATGATCATCATAGTGTCGTTCATGTAAATGACATTACACTTGGTACTCAAAATGCAAACAGCTTAATATATCCGCTTGTAGTAAATGCACAGAGAAGTGCTGCATCTAAGGTACATCATGTTTGCAGTGTATTTGCAGACCAAATATTCCCATTTACTGATGTTAAAACATTGAGATATTGTCCTGATGTTCAGGATAAGACATGATAATTTATTGTCGTGGTTCCAGAATTAATGAGTAAATTAGCCGAGCCAGAAACTACTTCTATAGTATCCAAAAATGCTTCATTACCCTGAGTCCCTGTTTCTCAGACAGTACATAACTTAGTCCCTGTGGTAATTGGTGTGGGAGCATATAATTTTCCATCCCAACTAGCTCCAGAAATGATCCGAGTATTTGTTCAGGCTATAGTCAGATAATCCATATCTAAATTTATGTTTTCTTGGTCGACTATGACTGAATCTGTATACGAGACAAAAGTAGATCAAGCGCTTATTGCATTCCCTGTGAGTGTCGCATAAGGAGAAAACAAGAAATCTATATAATTATTTGTTTGAGTATATGCATCAAAAAAGATATTCGGGATGTCTATATTTGTATTAGTGTATCAAGAAATTATTATTCCAACTATAGGATGATTTCAAGAAAACAAAGAAATAGTGTGTCACGTTCATCAAACTAGAGAGAGAGATGAATGAGTTGCGGATCAAGAATAATAATCATAAACATTGTGAATAGAAGTATTGCTTGATACTATAAGAGCTATTCATTGATCTTTATTTCATGAAGATGCTACTCAACTCAAGGTGTTATTGTGAGCACCAGAAAATAGTATTCAATTCAGATTGTTTCAAATTACGGTGACGTTGGTGAAACTATTATCCAAAGAATTATCAAAATAAATTCATCATGTATTATTGTTTGAGATAATAGTTGTTCATGTGATATATGATGAATTGTATAAATATATTCCTTCCAAAACGTTACCCGTAGCGGTTATTCAACTAAGAATGATAGAAGAGCCACTACCTATAAAAACTCCATATCCTCAATGATTCCAAGATTGTACATTCTGAACATTAATTCTATAGCTATTTTGCATTTGAAGCCCATTAGCGCCACTATAAAGCTGACTATCTCTGATATCACCATAAGAGAATCATGAGAGCAAAAGAGCTGCTGTAGCGGTTCCTATATTGTTATATGCTTGGAAATCCTTGATTGTTGCATTGGTTCATCAATTGATGAATAAACCATTATTTCCATGATTTCCCAAATTAATCTTTATTTTTTCTATGATAATATTATTTTTATTAGTAGACGTTATTGTTCCGCTACCTCAAACGTTTCCCGACAAAATTACAATGCCGCTACTGATCAACGCACTGCAGTCATTCATAGCAATACCTGTTGTTATAGTGTATGTTCATGATGCAATAACATAGATTGTGTGACTAGAAAGAGCAGTAGGAACTACTCCAGTAAATTCTACCGTCATTCCACCACTAAGACACGAATAAGACGTATAACCACTCCAATTTGTGGTATACGCAGATCATTCATCGCCGCTTCCATAGAGCGCTTTTACGATATCGCCTGATGTTGGACTATTATTCCAAAAGGTAGAATCCAAAAAACTTGTCATGTTGTTCCATCCTGAACCTCATGGTAATGACCAACTTGCCGCATCCACGACAAATCTCGTCATCCGGAAACCTATTCCCAATATGAGAAAAGCTCAGACAAGAAGCCTAGCAATGAAATGTTTGTGTTCGTTTTTCATGGGTGTATAATATTATAATGATAAATGCTTGTTTTGCTCGTAACTCGTTACTAGAAACTAGTCACTGAAGTAAGTATATACACAATCACGAAAAATTGCAAATATTGGTGGAGAGAGAATATATTCAGTTTGCTATTTTTTTAAAAAGTTATAAGGTATGGGATAAAAAAACATACAACTACTGTTGAATTTTGACGCTTGAATGTTACATATATACTTTGGATAAGGGAAATAAGAAATCCGTAATCCGTAACATATAATCCCTTAATTCTTTAATTTTTTAGTCTAAGAAAAATGGTCGATCAGATACCGCAATCACCGCTACAGGAGATGCCTGTTCAACAGCCTCCTGTACGTCCTCAACAGACAGCAAATATCACCAAACCCGCATCCAAAATCTCCATGAAAGGTGTGATTATAGGATGTTGAATATTATTTATGTTCGTCGTAGGTTGATTGACGCTTGTGTTTTATAATCTCATCAATAATCCGACTCAGCTTACTAGTGTAGGATTGGATCCCGCAACCACCAAAACATTGTTGCAAACGTTTTCTGTGATCTTTTTTGGACTTTTGACCTTTCTCGGCATCGGTTTTCTTATAGTCAATCTCTATAGAGTCATCACGGTAAAAAACAAATCGAAGCTAGGATATATCTTCGGCGCATTTTTTTGATTTTTGATTTTTATTTTTGCTATCGTTTTGTGAGCCAGAGTGATCACGATGGTGCAAAATTTTTCTGTAGAAAATGTTCTCGATAGCGACAAACTCATTATGCCATATATCCAATTCAAGGATGGACCCAAATATACGCGTGGAGATGCGACATTAAAGCTTATCGCTCCAGCGACTATATATTATACGCTCAACAATACCTATTTCAATTCGCAAATACTTCCCCCACTCGGACAAGTAAACTTTACCGAAATATTCTTGGATTGCGGAAACGGACAAAAACTTACACTGAATTTTACGACCGCTAAGTTTGATGGATCATGTATATATTTCAAAAAAGGCGAATATCCGCTCAATCTCGAAACAAGTTATATCAATATCCCGACCTCAGAAAAAATACAAAAAACTTTTCCTGCCTGATCGATTATTTTCGATTCTGAAATTGTGGTAAGCCCGACAAAAACAGATCTTACCTTCAATGATGCCAAGACGGAAATGATAGTAGGAAAAGCGCCGAGCAAAGTCCAATTTGATGCGAGTGCAGTATTCAAAGATCTTGGACTCAATGATTACAAAATTATTTGGGATTTTAACGGCGATGGGATACCAGACAAACAAAATAATGCTTCTACTACATTTGTCTACAACGAAGCGAAGCTCTACAATATATATGTTAGATTTCCAGGTCTCAACAATTATATCTATACCTTCCCTGTTAGAGTAGAACAATCCGATGTTCCTGTCTGTGAAATTATTATTACGCAGGCTGAAGGAAAAAATTACACCGTCACGACAAACTTTTTTGATAAAACCGTAAATATTACCAACTATCAATTCGATGTGCTTGATAGGAACAATAAAGATCAAGTGATAGATACCATTAAAAATAATAACGGCACCTTTAGTTATCAATTCCGTGGCGCTGGACTGTATGCTATCCAAAATACTTTTCTTACCGAAGACGACAAACAAGGGCAATGTGAGAGTGATGATATTCAGATTGGCGTAAGTGATTTTCAGGTAAACTATGATACGTATTTCAAGTCACCGCAATCACCTCAATTTCAAAAAGTAGGAAGTCAGGGCATCGTGTCGTTAGTTTCTGGTGGACTCATACTGACAGAAATTCCTACTATCATCAAACTTCAAGTCAATCAGATTTCTCCAAATATACCAACCGCTGCCAAAAAAGTTTTACTGGATAGTAAACAACTAATCTCTACAGATGGAAAAACGTTTGAGTTTACCATCGACGATAATCAGGATCATGAAGCAAAACTTATCATAGAAGATACGCCAAGCGGAGCAAAAACAGAAATTAGTATCCCTATCAGCGTAAATAGAGCAGATATCATAGGCAAACTTATTGTCACTCCAGATACCGTAGGGACAGATCCTTTTACCGTAAAATTTGACGCATCGACTACCGTAGTCAACGATACGAGTGATGAAATTGTTTCGTTCACTTGGGATTTTGGAGATGGAACAGGATGAATAAAAAAAGATTTTTCTGAAGCGATTATCAGTCATACGTACAGATATGATACAAAAAATAATAATGGCACCTATCATCCCATAGTAACGATCAAAACAAAAAAAGGTCGTGAAGTCACCGTGTCGCCAGAAAATGACATCATCGTCAAAAGAGCAAATCAAACGCTAGTCATCACCATTCCCAATTATCCTGCGCAAGTAGCAAATATCGGCGATAGAGTAAATTTCTCTATTGAATTCAATGGTTTGCCTACAGAAATTCGTCGAGATTTTGGTGATGGGAAAACATTAACTTGCAATACCAGACAAGAATGCGGGACGACAACTCATGTGTATGCAGGAGTGGGAACATATCTCATCAGAGCTGCAGTCGCATATTCAGATCAACCGACGATTGACGGGACTATTACGATGAAAATACAATAGATAGTTAGAAGCTTAGCTACTTAGAAATCCGTAATTCGTAATAGTTTGATTATTTAATCTGTTTGTTATAAATTCATGGCTGATTTTACCCAAGAAATTAAACGTCTCCAAAAACTTTCTTGCATCGCTCTTTCTCCCGAAGAAGAAAAAAAATTCTGAACACAATTGACGAGTATTATCGCTTTCCTCGGACAACTCCCGGAAACGAAAGTGAAAAGTGAAAAGTGAAAAGTGAAAATCGATGGAAAGCTTTCATTGAGGACTATAGCTGGAGTAACAGAGTCAGCAGATAGCAAAAAAATATTAAAAAACGTAAAACATCCCATTGTAAACAATTCCATCGTGATCAAGTCAGTGTTAGGATAATGAAAATAAATTGAAGATTGAGATATTTTTGATTCTCAATTATTTTCTGTTAAAATTATTTTATGTAGATTTATTACTTGACTTTTAAAGGAACATTGCTACCAATTAAGTTGGATAATCATCCAACAAAAAAACAAATAAAAAAAAAGAACTTAACAAAAAAATAAATAATTATGAAAAAAAAAGCAATTATGTGGTGTCCACTTACGGACGTACACGTAGTAAAAAAGGGCACAGAACGTATTCAGGAAATCGTTGGTGCGGGGAATCATATCGTTAAATTATCCGGCAGTAATCTGTTTCAAAGCCTTGTATGTTGTATGACTGTGTCGTCAGTATCGGAAATCCCAACATCGTCCATATTTAAATTTGCGACAATTGTCGTGGACAAAGAAACTGAACATTTGTTGGCTCAATTCGCGAAGGAAAATAAGATGGAGCTTGAATTCATTGAAATCCCTGAACAAGAACCTGGGATTTATCACTTTCTTTCTGTTGCAGTGTTAAATTTCGATGCTACCTGGTTTATCATGCACAAACCGGATGATAAAGAATACACCATTCCATCTTCCAATTCATTTCTAGGAAAAGAATTGAAAATTAAAGGTTTTTCTCTGGAAGATGCACAACTTGCATTAGATCCTACAGGAGCCTATGCAGTAAGTGCATTGATTAATTTGAATTGTCCTATGGAAGATGTTCTGAAAAATGTTCTGAAAGAAGGAGATGTCCCCACGTTTGAGGAGATGAAATCTGATTTCCATGTCCGTTTAAGTGACCTTTCTGCTTTTGGAGAACCATCAGCAGTCCGGGAAAAAATCAGAACTGAAATGGATCTTTACGAACTTATTACCGAGAGTCACCTAAAGTATGAAAAAACAGGCGATGTTACAGTCCCAAATGTGTTGACCAAAGACGAAGTTCAAGATCAACTCACCGGCATTAATTGGGAAGCAGAAGGCGGTATTCCAATAGCTAAGATTGATAACTCCATGTCGCTGACAAAACTTAAGTTATCACAGGCTGGAATTTCTGCTCATGCGGAAAGTCTCGGGAGAATAATGACTCTTGGAGTTGGATCAGATCTCAAATTCATTATTACCCACGGTCTTATCGTAGAAATCCGCTACAAAGACGAACTATTTTTTATGGCGTATGTGCCACAAGAGTTGTTCGAAAAAGAATAAATACAATTATTATACTAATAGACGACCCTTTTTGGGGTCGTTTTTTTTCATTATATTGTAGAAATATCCAATCTCTACGTAATTTCCCTTGAAATAAACAAGCGATTTAGTATACAAAGTCCGAAAGAAATTTTTTTTATACAAGAAAATTTTAGTTTATTAATTTTATTCCCGCCTTGCGGGATTACATTACATTTCACATTTTAACCTATTATTTAATTATTATGGCAGAGCGAAAACCCTTAGACAAAGTGAGAAACATTGGAATCATGGCTCACATTGATGCAGGTAAAACTACTACAACAGAGAGAGTATTGTTTTATACAGGAAAGAAGCACAAAATATGAGAAGTTCATGATGGTGCTGCAGAAATGGATTGGATGGAGCAAGAAAAGGAAAGAGGAATCACTATTACCTCTGCTGCGACTACTTGTTTCTGGAAAGGATATCATATCAATATTATCGACACTCCCGGACACGTGGATTTTACGGTTGAAGTAGAAAGATCACTGAGAGTTCTTGATGGAGCGGTAGCACTGCTTGATAGTTCTCAATGAGTAGAACCACAGACAGAAACAGTTTGGAGACAAGCAGATAAATATGGGGTTCCAAGGATCATCTTTGCAAACAAGATGGACAAGCTTGGAGCTGATTTTTACATGTCCGTAGAATCTATCAAATCTAGGATCACTGATAAAGGAGTCGTTCTTCAACTTCCTGTAGGACAAGCTGATGAATTCAAAGCAATCATAGACTTGCTTACGATGAAGATGTATACTTTTTCAGGAGATAAAGGTATAGAAGTACATGAACATGAAATACCTGATGATATGCTAGAAAAATCAAAAAAATATAGAGAAGAAATGATTGATAAGGTATCTATGTTTGATGATGAATTAGCGGAAAAATTTCTTGCAGGAGAAGAGCCATCTATAGAGCTTATCAAGAAAGCGATCAGACACGGAACTATTCACAATAATTTATATCCTATCCTTTGTGGATCAGCGCTTGGAAACAAATGAGTACAATTGGTGCTCGATGCAGTGATTGACTTTTTGCCATGTCCTCTTGATAGAGGATCTATGAAAGGACTTGATCCCGATGATGAAACCAAAATACTTGAAAGAAAACCCAATGATAGTGAACCAGTTTCTGCTATAGCATTCAAAATTGCAACTGATCCTTTTGTTGGAACCCTTACGTTCGTGAGAGTATATTCAGGTGTTATCAAATCAGGAGACGCATTACTCAATCCACTCACCAGACAAAAAGAAAGAGTAGGAAGGTTATTGCTGATGCACGCAAACAAGAGAGAAGAAATACAAGAAATTCACGCAGGTCATATCTGCGCTTTCCTCGGACTCAAAGATACGAGGACAGGACACACCCTCTGTGATATCAAAAATCCTATCATTCTTGAAAAAATGACATTTCCAGCTCCTGTTATCGATATCGCTATCGAGCCAAAATCCAAAGCCGATCAAGAAAGGATGGGGATGGGACTTTCAAAACTTGCATATGAAGATCCTTCATTCAAATATTATTCTGATCCAGAGAGCAATCAAACAATCATCGCAGGGATGGGAGAGCTTCATCTAGAGATTATCGTAGATAGATTGAGAAGAGAACATAAAGTAGAAGTAAATACTGGTAAACCGCAAGTTGCTTACAGAGAAACGATCACGCAAGATGCTAAAGGAGAAGGAATATTCAAGAGACAAACAGGAGGTAGAGGACAATTTGGTCATGTATTGCTCAGGCTCGAAAAAAATATGGAAAAAGACTACGAATTCAAAGATGAAGTAAGCGGATGAACAATTCCCAAAGAATTTATCCCCGCGATAGATAAGGGAGCAAAAGAAACCGTAGCGCAAGGAGTATTAGCCGGATATCCTATCATCAACGTGAGAGTAGTTCCGTATGATGGATCATATCATGATGTAGATTCATCAGAAATCGCCTTTAAAATAGCTACGTATAGAGCATTCAAAGACGCTTTCATGAAAGCAGGTCCAGTTATTTTGGAGCCTATCATGGATGTGGAAGTCGTAACGCCAGAAGATTATGTAGGAGATGTGATGGGAGATCTTTCTGCGAGAAGAGGAATGATCCAAGGACAAGACAAGAGAGGAAATGCAGCCGTTATCAAAGCAAAAGTTCCTTTATCTGAAATGTTCGGATACACGACCGATTTGAGATCAAATACCCAAGGAAGAGCGCAATCATCAATGACTTTTGCATCATACGAAAAAGTTCCAGAAAATGTTGCAAAGAAAATCATCGAAGAAAGATCTGGAAAGATCAAAGCTATGGACGCTGAATAATTAGCCCAAAGCTTGAAGCTAAAAGCCTAAAGCCAAAAAATATACGAAAAAGCTCTGCAGCGATGTGGAGTTTTTTTGAAAACAAAAAAAGCCAGTTATATACAACTGGCTCTATGCTGTCATTACTTCATCATTGGTTTCCAAGAGATTTTTTAATCTCCAAACTTTCCATTTTTATTTTCTTCTTTATATTTTCGGCTTCTTTTGTTCTTTGTTCTTTTTGACTTTTTATTTCTTTCTCGATTTTTATGTTGGTAAGTACAGCAGATTTCCGTTGTACAGATTCATCCCACCCCAAAGGAACATGATAGGTAATATTTCTGTGGTATGGCTTCGGATACATATCAGGCAACAAAACATTCATATCAACAGTCACTGTTTTTTCTTTTATATACTCTGATGATTGTGTATTTTGCCGTAGGATAAGATGACTAATAACATAGGCGATATAAAATACAATGGCTATAGCTATTGTATAAATCCCCTGCAATATAAAAAAGGATGATATAAATACAGGAAGAGAGATGACTATAGTCCCCATTCCTCTCAAAAATGAGAAATCCTTTTCCATAGTTAACGTTTTTGTTGGCTGTTTTATTATCTTTATATACTTATGAGGATAATAAAAAAACGCATAGAAAAAATGAGTTAAATCCAGTATCATACAAATAGCACTAAAAGCCATACAAATACAACTGCTTATAATTATGGAAGAGTCATTGTTCCCACAATTTTTGAATACAGTAATAAACAGATAAAAAACGAATCCCATTACCAGTGTTAAAAATAGATACCACAAAGCTGATATTTTAACTCGCTTTATTCTTTTCTCAAAGTTTGTTTTTGTTTTCATGATTGTTTTGATTTAGGGTTTATGTTTTATATTTTTAGGAGTATAAATATTATATAACAAAAGTCAATCAAAAAGAGTGTAGATTTTATCTGAAGATTTTATCTCTCTGTAGAGCTATAGTACAGCGATGTAGGGCTTTTTATAACCTATTGACTTATATCAGTGACTTTATATATTTATTAAAAATAAAAAAATCAAACATACAAAAAAATAAACAACTATGCTAAAAAAATCATCATCTCTATGGGATGTAAAACCAGGTATATATGTGGCATTAAATCATAAACGTGAAATAATCGCCGAAGGAAATACTCCTGAAAAAGCAAATACTGAGGCGGTCATCAAAGGAGAGGGCAAATCTTATATTCTTAGTGGCTATGAGCTTCAGCGTCATGCATTATTACCAGCAGAAATGCATCAACATCCACTGATTTTGATTGCCCATAATTGGAAAAATGGTAAAATATTTTTCGTCAAAAAAGTGGAGTTTAAAGATGAGGATTTAGCATTAGTTCATGGTATATATCTTAATGATCTCATTGACTGTCCATGGGCTATTCTCGGCAATGTATATCTATCTTCAATCAGAATCAGAAAGAAACCGTATAGAGGTTCTTTTGAAAAAGATAATAACTGGTACGCGTATGAACCTGTGATAGATGAAGTGAAACCATTTTTGCCCGACATCCGCTATTATATAAAAAATAGCATTTTCGAGAAAACGGTTCTTAACTACAGAAACCAAAACCATTTAGTGAAACTATTATTCAAAAATCTAAGAAATGAAATACAGTAATCATGGAGCTAGGTGTGTTCACCTAGTTTTTTTTGAAATTTCTATCAAACTTTATTTATATTTCAAACAACATATACTTTATATTTTATTACTGGATGGTAACAGTAGATATCATCATATCAATATGCGAAATCACATCTTTGGTCATATTGAATTCTCTGCATTCCTGCTCAAATTTCGTTTCGCAATATGCTCAGCAATTGCCATTTTCACAGCCGGTATGCGATCTGATCTCAAAATCCAAGACATAGTTTGCAATGCTTCCTGAAAAAATATAACAAAGCGTTGTGTACAAAGATCATGCTCCTGCGTCTTCTCATTTGTAGAATGAATACGAAATATTGTTGTTTTTTCCGACTCATGATTCTGAAATAATTGCGGCATCTTTTAGCGTCGGACAGCCAAGATCCATAGCTTCTTGATTTTTATTCACTACAGTAACTTTAGGAGGCCAGGTAACAGCTTTCCAAACATTAGCGCCGAAAGTTTTGGGGTAGTGAAAAGTGATCCCAGTGCTGCTGTAGATAAGCCGATCATGGGGAATCTGCTCTCTTTTATCCGGATATGTGCTGCTTACAAAAATTAATCCTCCTAGCAGGACACAAGCGAATATCCAAAGAAAATAACGTTTCATAGATGATGAAGAGCAAGATAAAAGGAATCAATATATTCTTTACGCAAAAAATTTCTGAGTTTCTTCGACGAGTTGTTCGTATTCGGTGATCATGCTTACTTTTTGCTTAAACTCTTTGGATCACGGAATTCATTTTACATATTGGAATAAGTGCTTTCTAAACTCGAGTATAACCCTTAGTCAATAGTCTTTAGTCGGTAGTTTACGAATTTCGTTAAGTGATTTTTCTGTCGGCATACTAAGTTTTCATTTGAATTTTTTTATATGTTCTTGAAAATATTGTTCATATATGATCATATAATCAAGATGTCTCAGAATCGTTTCCTTGATTTCTTCTCTACTCGGCGTGTGTGGAGTAAAGATTCGCGGGTTCCCAATAGCTCATTGACCTATCATGATTCAATCAAGATTGCCTTTTAATGTTTCAATATCATCATACGAACGGATGCCTCAATTTCAGATTACTTTACAGTTCTTATTAATTTTTTTTTTCAACTCATAAATAAAATCTCGGTTACACTCTCATGAATATCCCTGTTTCACTGTCCTTCAATGAATTGTAATCATATCTACATATTTGCTCGCTTCTACAAGAAATTCCATTTGATCTTTTTTATCTTCATCATTAAGCCCAGTTCTTGTCTTGATACTAAAAGGGACATGAAGACATTCTCAGGCATTCTTAATTATTCTCAGGCATTCATCCCTGTTCTTAAGCAAGGCGCTTCCTCATCCTGTATGCATTACGTTTCTAGCGGGACAACCCATATTCAACTCTATACCAGCAAAGCTGAATTTTCAATTTTCAATTTTCAATTTTCAATTATGGAAATATTTATTTTGAATGTCTTTGAAGCATTTCAGCAGCATCTCTTCATCACCTCAGAATATTTGGGCGATTACTGGAGATTGATTTTTGTCTGTCAATAGGTGTTTAATCACTCATGTCGGGTTGATAACGTATCCGTCAGCATTCATAAATTCAGTCCGAAGAATTAATTCATATCTATCTTTTTCTCCATATTCATCAAAAATCTCTTTCACAATCTGGCGAAAGGCGCAGTCCGTATATCAGTCCATGGGGGCTAAACCTAATATCATGGTAATTTTGAATTTATAATTTTAAATTTGAAATCCGAAAATACTGTACAGAAAGTATAGAGAATTTCCAGCAAGAAATTTTTGATTGACATTCTATATCAAATAACTATCCTAATTATCAAACAAATAAAAAATCATATGAAAAAATCAAAAAAATTCCCGAAACTGGCAGAAACGCTTGAGATCATTAAATGCCAAATCATTTCCAAAAAAAAGGTTGTATCAGAATTAGAAAGGCAACTTTCAAAACAAATTGCGGCGAAAGAAGATACTTCTAATACTATCAAAGCATTGCGTGATGCGGTTAGTGATAAAGTGGCGTTTTCTCGTAATTTCCGTCATCATCATATCGCTTATTGCGAATTGAGAGGGCGGACAAGAAATCAAATTGAAAATACCGTAAGAATAACAACAACAAAAGTTGTTGAAGACGCTATCAGTCAACTAAAGTTGTTGTTCGATACGGCTAAATAAAAAAAACCTGCATAATTTTAAAAAAGCAATTCCTTATTTGGGGATTGCCTTTTTACAAAAAACTAAAAAGCTAAAAAGCTTTGTTTTTTAGTTCATAAAATGTATAGCTCAAATACTATGAATAAATTACATCGACAACTAAACAACTGTTTTCGAAAGCTCGAAGGACGATTTAGATCTTTATTGTTTATTTTTTTCATTACATCGATTTACTTCGTCTTGCTCTACAAACGACAAAATCCAGAAATGACCCCATTGATGGTCATTAGATTCGTGGATCAAGTGATAGACAATAGACCTATAGTCCTCAAATACACTCGGGTGCCTATCCAGGCGATTTCGGATTATAGTATGTATGCCGTGATGGCAGGGGAGGACCAGAAATTCCTCGATCATTATGGATTTGATTTTGATGCGATTCGAAACGCAGTTGAGTACAACGTCAAACACAAAACTATTACCTTGTGATGAAGCACTATTACTCAGCAAACAGCAAAAAATTTATTTCTCTGGCCAGATCGCTCATTATTTAGAAAAGTGATTGAATCGTATTTTACCATATTGATGGAGCTTGGACGAAGCAAAGAAAGAATATTAGAAATCTATCTCAATATTGTAGAATTCGGTGATTGAATTTACGGTATCGATCAAGCAGCGCATTACTACTTCGATACCTCAGCAGCCAAATTAACACGTTATCAAGCAACCTTACTCGCAGCTATTTTACCCAATCCAAGATATTATCAATATCACTTACGCAGCTATGTATTAGCCACTAGGAAAAGTAGCATTAGTAGTGGAATCAATAGGTTAAAGAGAAATGAGGAAAGCAAAGACTTCGTGAATGAAATTAAAAAATAAGTATATAAAAAGAGCTGGGAATACCCAGCAATGCAATACTACTTTTTCTTGATATATTCTTTTAGCCAAGTAAATGGCTTCCGATAGCGTTTGCCACAAATGAAGGTAATGGTTATCCTTGCAATCAGAGATTCTCCTTCTTCTCTGATTATTTCGTGTTTTCTTCCAATCAGAATTTTGGTAGGATTTTTGATAGGCTCAACAAGTATCCTAGGAAATTCTCTCTTTTGTAACACGGGTTTGTCAAGTTTAGATTGCCCAAGATAACAAATAAGAATAGCGCCGGTTTCGGTCCATTCTACAAAAAATGCTGGAATGATGTCCAATGAAATAAGTTCTGTCATATGTTTTTATTTTAGTATATATTATTTTTGTCTTTTTTTATGTCTTTTGTTTAACTGACGATACACAAATCGTCCGATAATTCAAACCAAAATAGCCAATACAACGATATCAACTACTTTACTATATTTCATAACCAAGTCTCGATTTTCTTTCAGATATTTGCCGATGAGAGTCAAAAAGGTATTTCGGAGTCCTGCACCGATTACGGTATAAATAATAAATTCAGTCAGATTCATTTTTCCTAACCCTGCAGGCAAAGAGATAAGATGCCTGATGACTGGAATAAATCTACTGATCAGAATTGTAATATGTCATTTTTTTTTGAAAAAACGTTCTGTGGATTCCAATTCTTCTTCATCCAATAAAAAATATTTTCAGAATTTTCTGACGAACGGTTTGCCTCCATAATATCAGATGGCATACGATATCAACGATCCAACTAAACTTCACAGCGTACTGACAATGATTACTCACTGAAGACTAAAATGTTTCATCGCTACTAGAAATCCTGCGAATGGCATAATCGCTTCACTTGGTATCGGGAAAATCATACTCTCCATCATCATTCACAAAAAAACAGTGATATATCAAGTTTGTTGGATAAAGGCAGTAATATAGGTTGCGAGGAATGCGGTGATTCACATAGACTTATAGACAAAATAAAAGTTGTTTACTGGAGATAGACTACAGTGACGGGAGTACTTATTTTTCATATCGTTACTCGTTCGCTTTTGCTCATGTATATTAACTCGCTACGCTCGTGTAATTTGCTTCGTGTAATTAATAATTACAATGTACGTTTCTAAGGGAGAAATTACAATCACGAAGTGATAAATTACGCCCTTAGGGCAAATTACATTTCGTAGAAATACATTACTGTGATAGTTATGTCGCTAAGTAATTCAACACTTATTGAAAATACGAGTCAAAACGATATATAGATTCAGATTTATTTTTTGTATTGTTTCATGAACATCGTAATCCTCGAAAATATCCGTTCCGCCTACAATGTAGGAAATATTATTCGTACCGCTGACGCACTCGGATGGCAGGTACGATTGACCTGATATACACCATCACCTGAAGATACCCAGAAAGTTGTAAAGACCTCGCTGGGCGCTGAAAATAATGTCGGATTGAAACAATTTAGTCATACATCAGAAGCAATTGAGTCCGCTAAAAAGCAAAAATTACTCGTAGTTGCAGCAGAGATTACCAAAGACTCAATTTCATTAACATCATTACAAGAAGATTCGCACCCGGGTGTAGCAATAATTTTCGGCAACGAAGTCGATGGAGTCTTGGATTCTACAGTAAAATTAGTCGATCACGTTGTCCATATTCCTATGCAAGGGATCAAAGAATCGCTCAATGTCGGACAAAGTTCTGCTATTTTTATGCGAGCATTCAATCAATTATATGTAAGAACATAATATAGGTGTTCACTATCTAAAAATTCACATCATAAACTAAATGACAAAAGAACGCACCATTATTAAATCAGCATGAAATGTAGCCCTAGCATGAGAGACGCGTAAGCGGATCATTAACTATATATGTTCAGTAGAATAAACATGATATTGCACTAATGGTGCTTGATTTTTTTATCCAATATTTTTGTATCAAGACAAAAATATGGTCGTGGGGTTTGGGGCACGAAAAGCCCCAATAGAATAGTGAGGAGATTATATAGTGAATCTATAGCATAATGTCTTGCTATCTTCTGTTAAATATGTATAGTATAAAAAACAAAAATAAAAAAATTATGACAAAAAAAACTCAAAGAGGCACGCTTAAAAGCCTCAAAATAATTTCAGCTAATACGCTGAAAACACAGGAAAGACTGGCGAAAATAGAAACCACTATCCCTGTAAAAACAGTGATTAAGGCTATTCAGCCAGATGTCCACCTTACGCCTGATCACTGTAAAAATGGAAATATAAACATTTGTCCTGCTCCTTGTGGGGCGTGTTTGGAAAACAAAAATGCAAGATCCTTGAGGGGCATTCGTCTTCAATATGAAAAAGTGTTAGATACTGCGAAGTATTCAATGAAGACTCTCGCCGAAATCCTGATTAGCTAAGAATTACTTATCATTTATCCCCGGTTTTTCACCGGGATTTTTTTTATTCGAGATACAACAAAAAGCTGAGACGAAAGTAAGATAGCGCACTATTCATAATATCTTTATCCAACAATCTACATCACAAAAGAACGCACCATTATCAAATCAATATGAATGGTAGCCCTAGCAGAGAGACGCGTAAGCGGATTAGCACCTATATATGTCCAGTAGAACAAGCATGATATTGCCCTAATGGTGCTTGATTTTTTTATCCAATATTTTTGTTCCTCCTTTGTTGTAAAGGAGGGGGACCGAACCCCATAATACTGCGGGGCGAGCGGTGGAGGATTTTGACAAAAATATGGTCGTGGGGTTTGGGGCACGAAAAGCCCCAAGAGAGATAAAATGAAGTTTCTTACTTAATCTCCAGTGTAGCTACCATCTCATCTACCTTTTGAGCAAACTCGTTAAAAGTTGCTTCAGTAGCAGTATACGTGATGATATAGACTGTTTTGTTTTTAATCAGATAGATTTGTTCCCATTGAAGCTTTGTTGCTCCTTGCGTTCATTTATAGATAAGTTTCTGTGCTTCAATAGCATTTACTTGGATCTTTTCATTGCTTATTTCAGTAAATCCAGGAATAAGTTTTACAAGCTCTGGTTTTGTGATCGCATAATAATCATCAAGTGTATAGCTTTTATCCAAAGCCCTTTTCATGATACCTACATTTTCTTTGATGGTATCGCCGCTACTCAATGGAGTAAAAAATATAACTGCCGATTCATAGATATTTTCCTGAAAAGTTCGGGTTCTAGGATATTGTAATGAGAATCCATTAGTTTTGTTCTCATACGTTTGTCGTTCATCTACTTGTTGTCCAGTTGCTGTAGAGACAGCGGTATCAATAGTAGTGGGTAAACTTTTTGCGCATCAAAAAAGAAAGAGAAGTCCTACAGCTGCTGCAAAAGTAAGATTTTTTTTCATGATCATAGATGATAAAGTGATAAAATAAAAGAAGTATAATAAAAGTTGATTATCCTTCAAGAAGGATAGCTTTCTTGGCGATAATAAGCGAATTCTGTGATTCTGTTCGTGAAGAAGCAATGGCTCACTTGGTAAGATATCAGATTTTTTCTATGATAAATCAGCTAAGGGAAATAATTTTTTTCAACTCCGCTAAAGTATAGATATGATAAAATCTCTTGGCAAGAGTATTCCCATTTTTCCGCGGAATCATAAGGCTATTTCGTTCATGTTTACCAAATGAAATGCTATATTTTCGTAATGCATGGAATAAATATTTTTTATATTTTCTGACAAACCATCGAGAAAAGGATCGATTGGTCATGAGCAGCTTGCCATCATATTTCAATATTCTATACACGTTTTTTATTACAAAAAATCTTTCTTTGACCGTAGGGATATGTTGGAAACTTGCTATTCCGATAACGAAATCAAATGATTCCTGCTTGAGTCATTTCACATAATGCGCAATATCGTCACAAACAAAATTTGCGGTGATGTTTTTTGGCGCTGTTTTTCAGCTCATCTGCTTTTTTGCAAAGCTCAGCAAATTTTTGGAAATATCTACGCCAGTATAATGTATTTTTATTCACGTGAGTTTTCAAAGATAAGTAAGTAATCTACCGCTTCCGCAGCCAAATTCTAAAATACTGATAGTTTTCTTTTCGCTAGATTTGATTTCATTCAAAAAAATATCCGCATCAGCTCGATGCTTCTTTCTCGTGTGATAATACTTTTCTGCGTGAGCGTCGTAAAACTTTCTAAGCTCATCTTTGATATTCATGAATGAACGACTACATAATATGATAAAATATTCTAGAATTTTCGTGTAATTTGCCTTCGGCGTAAATAGTTCGCTTCGCTCACGTAATGTGCTTTGCGTAATTCATTACAATTTATTACGCCCGATAGGGCATATTACTATTTATTACGAGCGAAGTTCTTATTACATCCGCATTCGCGGATTGTTATTCAAAGATATTCTGTCCTATCATATGATTAGTGGCTTTAATCTCCTGACGAGATTGGTTTACTAAGTCTTCGAGCGTAAAAGTAATTTCTTCTCCCTCAATAAAAAGTTTTTTGAAATGCATTAAATAGAGAAAAACCAACATAGTCATCCTCACATCGTTTTTACAATATTTTTTGAATTCTTCTAAGGCTTCCAAATCATTATTTTCTACATATTTTTTATACAAGACTTCTCATTCGGCTCATGAGCTGAGTGTTTTGCTTACATTAACCAATGCTTCAGCTATTTTATTCAACCCCAATCTTTTGCCTGTCATCGCTCGTACAAAAAGGAAAAGATCGATGCTTTTTTCATTCAATTTTTTTATATCATCTTCACCGCCTCCTACAGTATAAACTGACACCATATTATCAAATGCGATGCTATTGAATCCGACTATATATCAGTCAAAGTCCAACATTTTCTGTACAAACTTTTGTAATCATTCTTGATCAACATATTCATAGGTCATTTTATTTCATGCGGTAGGATACATGGCATAGGCAAGTAAAAATTTAGTTTCTTTGAGGTTTTGGATATTCGTATCAGTTTCAATATCATAGACCATATAATTCTTTCATCAGATAGTTGAATATTTTCCCGTATGAAATTCGTCCAAAAGAATCTGTTCGATGGATTTTTGTCAGATTATTTTTTCTTTTTTGAGAATGAAATTTTTTACCATACCTTGAAAATCCCTTTTACCTTGCTCGTCGAGGACAATCTGAATCTTCTCTTTTTCATCCATGAGGATATATTCTTCATTGTTGTTTTGGAATCTAAACGAAAAATCACCTCTATTCATATAATAAATCTCGTTGCCTTCTCTGAATATTTTTTTAAAAAAATCACTGGTCATCATACAGTGTTCTTTTTTGAAAATACTGTAAAAATTGCCAATAAAAGTATTCTGGACTGTTTTGAGTTCATCTAGCGTAAATCTTTTGTACATAATTAAATTTGATGAATAGTGAAAAGTGAATAGTGAAAAATGTCGGATTTTGTTTTATGATGGACTATTGTGGTTTACATTAGTTTGTAATAAGTAATTCATACATTTTTAATTATTAATTCTTAATTATTAATTTGCTGAGCATTTTGCGAAGCACGGTAGTTTTGTCGCGCTGTAAGATCGGCGTTTTTGATCGCTGTTAACGGATCTATGACGAACGTCGTTATACTGTTTTGGTGCGCATCATCAAGCGGTAAGTTGAGATTTTGTATCAGATATGGTTTGCTGTTGGTAAGAATGTCCTTGAAATACCAGGGTCCCAGGGTATTATTTTTTAGTGTGTAATTAACAATAAAATTGATTCATCCGAGTGAAATGTCTACAAGAATTTTGCCGCTTTTGTCAGCAATATCATTGGCTTTGATACCGAGATATTGTTGGATTTTTTCAAAGACGACAATTGCATTGGCGGTTCATTCATGTCCTTGCGCCGGCGCTTGATAATCGATGATAGCTTGAATGCTATCCGCAAGATCATAGCTATTTCAAATGATTGTAGTATATGATGTTTTGATAATATTTTCTAATGTTTTGTCAGAGATAGCAACATTATCTATACCGCCATTTTTAATGGTAAATTCATAACGGAGAGTGTTCTTTTCTAGTATCGCTGTAGTGGCAGTGCAAGAAATAAGCGTGATGTCTTTGAGTATTTCCAAATGAGGACAAAGATCAGTAGTAGCCGTGATTGGTGCGTTTTCTTGTTCGTAGAAGACAAGATTTTTGGATATGTAACTATAAAGTTCGCCGATAGAAAAATTCTGAATGAGAAGGAGATTTTTGATAACATCATTGATTCCAGCTTTATTTTGGAGCTCAATACTTTTGACCAAGAGCATATCGTTTTTATATTCCATAATAATATGTGATTTGATAGTCTCATTTTTATCCGGAGAGAAAAATTTGAGATAGCCTATCAGGTCGATGGTTGTGTCAGAAATACTTTGTTTTTCTATAGTCAGATAAGAAATGTTTTGTAATTTTTTCTGGATTTTTTCTGATTGACTGATGGTGCTATTTGCTCAAGTATTTACTTCTTCTTGTATAATAAGTGATTTGTTTTGTATCTCAACAGCAAGGCCTGAAAAGCCAAGCATAGGATCTCATGCATTCAACGTATTGATTGAAGTCAAGAGCGAAGAAATTTTGCTGCTTCAGATATTTTGGGTAAAAACATTTGATTGATAGGCAAGTTTTTCCAGCGACAAAGAAAGATATCTATTGTTGTACCGATAAATTTCATCTTTGTAAAATGGGGCAATGCTGTTTTTTTTGAGCACTTCTTTGACAAAATCGAGATAAGTGCTTATCTTATAGGTGTCTGCTTTATTGATGAGAAAATCTTGATAGAGTTGTTGTTGATAAGAGAGGAGTTTATATTCATTGAGGAGCATATCTTTGTAGCTGGTGTTTTCGAATGACTGGTTTTCTAAGCTTTTTTGAATCTCCATAAAAAGTGTGGTCCTCTTAAACAAATCCTCATAATTCTGTCCGCACAATCCAAAAAGTTCTTTGACAAAATCCGTATGATCATTTGCATATAAAAGATATTTTGACAATCCTTCGCACATCCTTTCTTTGTGAGGAGCATTGTTTTTGATAGCATCAAAAATAGTTTTGAGTCCAGTATAATCCATAGAGATATTATAGACAAAAAAGCTATCCAAAAAGTCACTAAGATAATAATCACAGGTTCTTGTTGAGATTTTATTCTCAAATATACAGGAGAGATTGAAGTCGTCAACAAGCGTTTTTGATAGCGGTAATTGTATATGGGTAAAGGGTTTTGTGATAGTAATCTTTTTGGTAAAGACAAAGATATTTATGAAATTTTCCAATTCACTGATATCATAGCTGTCTCAAGAAAAATAGCTAGCGGTTTTGTAGGAATAGTATCGTACATATAAAAATATCTTGGCACAACAAATCATTTATAGGTAATAAGATTATTTACTGATTTTATAAATCATTGTTCGGTTTGAAAATCTCATTGAAGAATTTGAATTTGAAGATCGTTATCGTTGATATTCTGTTTGAGGAATTTACTAAATTCTGCAATAAGTTTTGTTTTTTGCATCAAAAGCGTATCATTGGTTTGGAAAGAATTAATGGTTGCGGATTGGGAAATTACTCTCTGAAAGATGAGTAAAGCGACTATCAATGCAACAAAAAAAATAAGATAGTGAAATACAAAGCTGGATATCTTTTTGTAGCGGGTTATGATTTTTATTTGTATCTCGTTCATTGAATCTTTTGGATGCAGGTAAATATTTTTACGTTGGTAGTAGTATATAGTTTTCATCACCATTTGTCAATAAAATAGATGAGGAGATAATTATACCATTAGATGATGTAAACCTCTAAGTATCTAGTAAATAATCCTCTTGCAATTACCCTGGATTTTTTTATATAGCTGGGGCATAAATATTTTTTATATGGTTAAAATTCTGTTACTATGAAAAAATTACTAACTCTAGTAGTTCTTGTAGCTGGTGTTGCTCTTTTCGCTGGTTGTATGAATAAACCTACAACTGTAGATACAACTACAGACACAACAACTCCAACAGTAGACACAACTACTACAACAACTGACGAAGTTGTACCTGCAGACACAACTACAGAAACAACTGGAACTGTAGACACTACAACAACTACAGAAGTTCCAACAGCTACAGCAGAATAATTCTCCGCCATGGCGGATTGAAATCCTCTAGCAAAAAAGTAAAAGGAAGTCGCAAGACTTTCTTTTTTATATCCACTAAAAACATGCGCTTAATTACTTATATACAAACCCGTCACCAAATATCTAGAAGGACATTTGTTGCATTAATCAACAAAGAATGTGTTTTTTTAAACGAAAAAAAAATCACATCTTATACCCAAGAAGTAGCAACTGGTGATAAACTAAAAATCAAGGCTCCCAATTTCACTGTTGAGGAAACTATCCAAGAGACGCAGAAATCATCAACACTAATTCTGCTCAATAAACCCGTTGGTTATGTCGCTTCTAAATCTGATCCTCACAACAAGACTATTTATGAGCTTCTTCCTCCAGAATATACCAATTATTATTATATCTGAAGATTAGACAAAAATTCGCATGGATTACTCCTCCTGACTGATGATCCCGCGTTGGTTAATGAATACGAACATCCAAAATTCGACATAGAAAAGGAATATATAGTAGAACTTGATATGGAGTTAGAAGCGAAATATATTCAGAGAGTTCTTTCTGGAATCAAAGACGAAAATGAGCTACTTAGAGCTATAAAAGTAAGCTTATTCAAAAAACCATATCATTACAGCGTTACACTCAACGAAGGAAAAAAAAGGCACATCCGCAGGATGTTCAAAGCCATCGGCTATCGCGTCATGGACCTCGAAAGAGTTCGTGAAGGGAAGTATAGCTTAGGTGATTTGAAAGCAGGAGAGTGGAAAACAATTATGATGTAGTTATTCCCTCGCACTAAAGTACGGGGTTGGTGAAGTACAATCAGACCAACCTGGTTCTTTAGAGCCAGGAAGTAGAAAACAGATAGAATAGCCAGGAAGTAGAAATAGATAGAACAGCCAGGAAGCGTATACGAATGGAAGAAGTATAAAGTAACAACAACAGTCAGAAAGTAGAAACGAATATATTGTCATTACATCCCCGCACTAAAGTACGGGGTTGGTTTTTATCTAGTGATATGCTCTATATGACAGAGAAAAGAAATATCCATCATTTGACATTCGTGACCAAATATTCTCGCATTCCAAGTGAAGAAATTGCTTTGAAGCGATATAACGCTGTGATGGAAACCTGAAGGGAGCCACTTTTGTTTGATTCTAATGAATGTGAATTGATAGGAAATGCACTTATAGATCAGGCGAAGAAGCTATGAATAACAATCGTAGTTGGTAATATCTTACCTGATCATGTTCATATTGTCATCTATAATACTGACAAACCGACGTCAGAGATCATTCAAAAATTAAAAGGATATAGCTCTTATATCTATAATCATGTACTTCAACATGAAGGTCCTGTCTGGGCAAGATGATATAGTGACATGTGTATAGAAGACAAAGAATATTTTGAAAATGCAGTCAAATATATAAAAAATAATCATATCAAACATAAGTCACAAGTATATTATCTGTTGTAAGAATCTCTGTAACTCAGATTACCAACCTGGTTCTTTAGAGCCAGGAAGTAGATACAGATAGAAGCATTGTAATTACATCCTCGCACTAAAGTACGGGCTTGGTGAAGTACAATCAGACCAACCTGGTTCTTTAGAGCCAGGAAGTGGATACAGATAGAAGCATTGTAATCACATCTCCGCACTAAAGTACGGGGTTGGATAATGAAGTACAATCAGACCAACCTGGTTCTTTAGAGCCAGGAAGTAGAAAA
>JBAZRN010000007.1:0-53125 GCA_041663325.1 Candidatus Absconditabacterales bacterium
ATAATTTTGCTTCTTCCTGATAACTATCGCTTAAAACTATTCTTTTGTCTGCATAAGTGGAATACGCTATTGATGACATCGCATACATGCTGCTAAATGGAGGAAATACCATGCCGAAATTATTCAGTGTCATAAAAAGATTGGAAATTGTCATCGCTGCTCCTGCTTCATGTCCTGTAACGATTATTCATGCAACTTTTCCTAGAAAACGTCTGAGCATACCACTCCCGGGAATAGTATTGTCCGCTGTGAGTTCGATAAATTTCATGTGTTTGATATTCAGATTCTTATCTTTGGGATGTTTGAAATTAGCAGGTTGTAAACTTCCATCCAAGCTTATACATCTATCTATGAATGTCGCCATCAAGGTAGAGATTTTGAAATTATTGATGGGCGTTGCAAAGATTATTGCGTCGGCTTCTAATATTTTATCGTAAAGAATATTGCTCATATCATCTCAGGTTTCTGTTCCTTTGGGATAGCATGAACAGTAAAAGTGACATTGCGTATTCGCTGTGGAATAACATGCTTTACAGTGTTTTATGTCGTATTTTTTTAGTGGAATCAGCTCAATATCTGCTCACAGTTTGTTGCATTGCTCCAAGCATACTTTCAAAAGCGCTTCAGAATTGCTTGATTCCTGTGCCATATCAAATTCGTCTCTGGCTGATCCGGAAATTCCCAGAACTTTTATTTTATTCTTACGATGTTTAATCAATCATTTCGCTTCTTTGATAGTTTCTTTCTGAATTTTTTGAAATCTGTGAAGTGTAGCTAGATCAATAGCTAACATCTTCATAAGTTCCTTGTCAGATAGTTTCTTCTGTTTCATGAAAAGTTTTGAAACAAGATAAAGATTTATTTTACTGTGACTGTTCCTTGCATACTTGGATGGATCGAACAATGATATGTGAATGTCCCTGCTTGTGCAAAAGTGTGTGAAAATGAATCTCCTGGTTGTAAGGTAGCGCTTTGAAATGATCCATCATCAGCTACGACTAGATGAGGTACGCTATCATTGTTGGTTCGATGTATAGTTCATCCTACACTAATTTCTGTAGATGCTGGTGAAAATTGAAAATTAGCGATGCTTATACTTTTTGAAGTGATGACATTTGTCGTGGGTGTGGGAGCTGATTTTGGCGTAGTAGTCGTTGTTGTGGTTGGTGTTGGTGTTTGCTGAGTTGTAGTAGTAGTCGTTGTCGGAGTAGTTGATGTTTGAACGATTGGTGTCGTAGATTGCCCGCATCCGGCAATAACTAGTAAACTTATTACTCAAAGGAAAAGAGTTGTTTTTTTCATGGATATGTATTAGAAAGTAAAACAGATTAAAAATTAAAATAAATTGCTATTCAAAGTACTCAGTGAATAACTGCTAATAGTAGAGAAATCGCTGCGACAGTCGGATGAATTTTGAAAGGGATACGATATCCTTTGTGGATAAGAAATCATAGTGTCGCTGTGGTAGAAAATGCTAGGAAAGTAAGAATACCTAGATACATAGTAAGTGGTTTCCCAAGGATAAGAATATATGCTAGTTTTGCAACCATTGCAGATGGTAGTATATAAAAATTATATTTTTATTACATAAATCTCTTTGCTTTCTTTGCGACAGGACGCGGGTTTCAATGTTTTGATATGGTTTCCACCGAAAATATCTTTCATCTCTTTGATGAATTGTTCGAATCATGGACCCATAAATACCTTGATGACGAATTTTCCTTCTGGCTTCAGAAGATTTTTCAAAATCGGTTTTACATATTCGAGAAGTTCGAAAAGCCTCATCGCATCTACGTCTTTTACTCCTATGGTGTTTGGTGCCATATCCGATTGGATCAAGTCTACCTTTTTTATGTTGTTTTCTATTAAGATTTCTTTGATGTGATCTACGTCTTGGATATCGGCTTTGTAGGTTTTCACGCCTGGAAGATTGAGGTTTACGTCTTGGATATCCACTCCCAAAATTTTATAATCAGATATATGATTCTTGTTCATGAAATTGACAGCGTACTGTATTCGGCTTCCCGGAGCGCATCCTATATCCAAAATTGTTTTTGTATGTTTATCAAAAATATGAAATTTATTCTGGATTTCTTCTAATTTAAAAGCGCTTCTTGCCTTGTAACCTTCTTTTTTCGCTTTTTTGAAATAATGATCCTGGAATTCAAATTTGAACATACATTCAACTAACAACTAAAAGTTAACAACGATTAGTTTATGAATTTGTCTAGAAAAAACAATTTATTCTGTCTTCCTTTTCTATTTTATCACAAATTTTCTCAGTTCTTTTTTTATCTCTTTATAATCAGGACAAAAACTTTCTACCAATACTCGGAATTTCTTGCTATGGTTTTTTATTTTCAAGTGACAGCATTCATGGATTATGACGTATTTGATATATTTTGTCGATAAATGAATGAGATCGAGATTGAGTGAAAACTTTTGATCGTGTGTACAACTTCATCGTTTAGAACTTGTTTTTCTAAAACTAATTTTTTTGTAGGGTATTCATAATTTTTTGCTATAGAGATCGAAAACTGGTGTAGCATACTCTTTCAAAATTTCTTTCATGATATTTTTTATCATTCATGTGTGTTCTTTCATAAGTTGTGTTTTAGAAACATCTTCGCCAAAAAGCAATATGCTGTCTTTTTGGATAGGATTTATGTGTGTTTTTTTGTTATAACGGGTGAGGAGTTGCTGTCCTTTTGCTATTAATGTTTCTTCAAATTTGCTTCATTTTTTGGAAAGCGGAATAGTGATTAGGAGCTTCCCGTCCTTATCTATCCTTGCGTATCCGTGTCTGATAGGTTTATATGTTATGTGCATGAGATCAGGAAAATTGATTAATTTTTTCTATCGAAAAAGTTTGTAGATACCAACGGTTAGGAGTGTGGTAAGTCGTCCTATAAGTTGGACGAATATCATGAATCTATTTTTCTTCTTTGCTTGTTTGTTTATGGCGTTTCGTTGATCTGCTGAAATGATTTGTTGTCCGAACTTTTGTTCTATAGAAACTATTTCTTCTTTGATTGCTTTTGCATTCGCTACATAATTTTTATGGTCCGCCTGGATGACGACAGTAATTCCTTTGATGTCTTGGATGGTCGGATTTCCGTATTGAGCTCTAGCTACTTGATATCGTATCGTATCGTACAATACTACGAGATTTTCATGAATCCTTCTCTGTTTTCTTAGGAGTTTACGATGAATGAACAGCAATAGCAAAATTAAAACGATATATCCTAAAATTACCAATAACAATATTTCCGCTTCTGGTTCTGCCCGTCCGCTAACATTTGCCATAATATGGACTATATTAGCTCGGAAGTTATTAAGCTGATTGAGTATAGTAGACATATTAAAAGATTAAAAAATTAAAAGATTAAAAAATTGCATATTTTTAATAGACTATGTTTTAAAAATTTTAATAATCTGATTTCATTTGACGACGATCGGGATGAAATTTCTTCGGAAGATCGGGATTTTTTGATTGATGCAATATTCGTTTCGTGTTTTTTTTCTATATAAGTCGCCTTTTTTTGGGAATATGAGCATAGCTCATAGATATTCTTTTTTATCTATTTCATGTTTCCCTCCTTCTCGATCTATATTTCCGAGCTTAGTTATTTTCTTCGCTTTCTCAATTGTCTTTTGCCAAAAAAATTTTGGCGCAGAAATGAAGTAGATATTTCTATGTGATTTGAAGAGATAAGTTGTATTGAAATATTTGTATCCGCTTTCATTCTTTTGTAAAAATGTTGTTCGTTCTTTGAGCAGAGGAGTTGTAATGTTGTTCGAAATGTCCAGTATTTTCATCGCTTGCATCATTCATTCACTGGTAATGTCTTTGGGATCGATCATTCGTTGATAAGCGAATTTAGCGTTTCGATGAGGTGATTGATAAATGGGTTCCAGAATAATATGTTGTTGAGAAATATTTTCTAATTGTGCATAGATTTGTTTCATGCTTCCAATAAACGAATTTGTTGTCGCTGTTTGTTTGTGCGCGAGTTCATAAAGCGTAGGCAATACCTTGTTTCTGAGCTTATTTCTGAGGCTTGTCGTGCTGTCGATATTTGTCGGATCAATGATAAACGGAATTTTATTCTGCTTGCACATAGCGGTAATTTCATCCTTGCTTAGCCCAAGCAGCGGTCTAAAAACCTTGGTCCCTGGTAGTAAATGATGATTTTCTTGAGTTTGCATAGCAAGAAATCCGTTAAGATTTGCTCCGCGTAAAAGATTGAGAAATGTGCTTTCTATGCGGTCAGTAAGGTTGTGCCCGAAGATGATTTGATCAATATTTTTTTTCTGGATATGCTTTTTGAATTCGCTATATCTCCGGGTTCTCAATTCTGATTCGGTTGCTTTTTTTTTGCTTGTTCTTTTGGTCACAATAAGTTGTGTTTTTTCAAAAAATGTATTGATGAATTTTTCGTCATTTTTGTTTCCTGGTCTGGTTTTGTGGTTACAATGTATAAAAAATAGATTTTGTAAATTATATTTCTCTTTTAAAAAAAAATTGTACATCAAACATGCAGTTAATATGCTGTCTGCACCACCACTTACGGCTACCATAATTTTTTCATTAGGTTTCACCTTGCTTTTGAACAATTCATTATATGTTTGCTGGTGTGCAAATACGAAGGGTGTTTTTTCAATTTCCCCTATAGTACCTAGGATTCTTGATGATTTTTTCATGCGTATCTGATTTGAATTTTTTTGGTAAAACTATATACTATAGTAGTATATCTTTATGTTTTTTAACTTCAAATGAAAAAGAAGACGATTACCAAGGATTTACCCTGAGTAATGAAGGATAAAATATTTAAAATAAAAATTGCTGATTTGTTAAATGAAACAGGAAGACAAGATGAAATTGTATTTGAACATAAATTTTCTGATCAATTACCAAATTTGGATACTCAAGGTATCACATGAACATTTACCATCCAATCTTTAGATACTACATCGTTGCTGGGAACGCTTACTGATGTTACTGCTCGTTTTCATGAAGTTTGTGATAGTTGTGGAGCTTCATTTCTAAGGTCAGTAGATATTCCCTTGTATACATGAAGATTTGTTTTTGAGGGTGATGTGAAAGAAAAAGAAGCGTCAGAGACTGAAGAAGTACTTTTCTTTATCGATTCTAAAGCAGAAACTATCAATATCGAAGATATGGTTGTCCAAGCTATTTTGCTTGATGAACCTTTTGTAAAACGTTGTGATGCTTGTATCAAACGTTTGGCGAGCATTGAAGATGATGAAGATGATTTAGGTGAATTTCAGTCAAAAGGAAATATAAATTTTAGCTAAAAGCTCAAAGCTCAAAGCCTCTTATTTAGTCAGCATTGCCCCGCAATAAATTACGGGGTTGGTTCTGTATGCTCTTTTCCTTGTATTGTTTTTTTTATTCTTTATAGTCAAATCACTTTATTTTTTTGTAGGGCTATGTCGTCGATTCGTTTTTTGTTTGTGTTCTTGTTTTTTTGTTTGTCTCTAGGGACTACATTTGCCAGTTTTTCTGCTGATGATTTTATCGCTCAATTTCAAACAAAACAATCCACACTTTCTCTTGCAGAAAAAAAAACATATTACCTACAAGTATATAATAATTTGAGTTTACTTGCTGTTAGAAATCGTAGTGATGCCGAGCAAATTAAACTTTATACTTCTTTGAGGGAGTATGTAAGCACTCAAATAAAAAACCTTTGATCATCTGCTTCATATCTGACTTCTCTGTCTTTTTCCGGAATGAATATTTCAAAAGTTGATCTTACTAAAGTCAGAGATGTTTGGCTGGCATTACACAATATTGAAAGATCCACTAAATCACTGACTTCTTTTACGTATAGTTCTGCGCTTGAATGAACGGCTTCCACTTGGGCGAATCATCTTGCTGAGCTTGGTAGGACAAGTCATCAAAGAAAAAATACTGATGGGTATTATTCGTACAATAGTATTAAAACGTGGTTTTTAGATCAGTGAATTGTTTTTGCTACTGAAGAAAAAAATGGTCAATCATTGTTTACTGAAAATTTATGACGAGGATATTATACGTGCAAAAAAGCTGATTGTACTGAAGATTTTATCAAAGCAATCAAAACGAGTCGAGCATTTTTTATAAAAGAAAAATGAAAATCATATCGTCCCCACTACAATGCTATTATGGGTGATTTTTCTATTATTGGTTTGTGAGTGGCGTTGGTAGGTAGCAAATACTATCTCGTGAGTCACTATACTCAGGACTTGAAATAACCATCCGTTTCTTTATATATTTTGTGTTTGATTGTTTTATCATATAGTAATTTTTATTATGAAAAAAATATTTACGGCACTTCCTATCATTGGATTGATTCTTGGCGCTGTTGCTATTGCCACTGAGATAAAAACCACCGATCCGCTTCCTTTGGGACAACAACTTTCTGGGGTTGTGATAAGTTGTATAAAAGTTGCCTTAGAGAAAAAAGAAACTGATCTTATTTCTGCTGCTGCCACCTATCAAAATAGCTATATAGACACATTAACCACTAAAAGATCTGCAGTACTTGCCGCTTGGGGAAAAGCTACTAAAAAAGATATAAAATCGGCATTGACCGCCGCTTCAAAAGCTTATAAAGCTAATTTACATGTTATTAAAAAGGATTTAAAAGCTTCACAAAAAATAGCTAAATCTACCTATACATCTGCTATAAAAGCCTGTAAAGCAACTGGTCTTCAAAATTTGATACAAATTTCTGATGTAGAAGATTAGTATACATATATAAAAATTCAAAACCCGTTTGATCAAATATGGGTTTTTTTTATACGTACATAGTGTCAAAAATAAATTTGACAACCATAAGGATATCATTATATCCTGATGAATGTTTATCTTTTTTTGTATGACGCTATGCAGATTATATTCGATGTGATAGGGAATAATGCTCTTGATACTATGGAAAACACTTCTAAGCATATTTTTTTGACGGGGAAAGCAGGTACGGGCAAATCTACGTTATTGATGCGTTTTCTCGAGATCAGCGAAAAAAATCTTGCTGTTCTTGCTCCTACAGGAGTAGCCGCGCTCACTATTTGATGAGCTACTATTCATTCGTTTTTTGGTTTTTCCCCTACGATTACGATCAAAAAAGCAAAACAGGAAGCAAAATTTCAGATAGATGATCCCAAATTTACGGAACTGGACGCATTGGTTATCGATGAAATATCTATGGTCAGAGCTGATATGATGGATTGTATGGATGTGTTTTTGAAGATAGTGAGAAGATCAAAAAAGCCTTTTGGTGGAGTACAGATGATTATGATAGGTGATCTCTATCAGCTCTCTCCTGTAGTTACGAGTGCAGAGAGGTTATTTTTTACTAAAGAATATGCCAGTCCCTATTTTTTTGATGCTAATGTTGTCCAGCAAAAAGATTTTGTGATGGAGTTTATCGAGTTGGAAAAGATTTACCGTCAAACGGATCAGAAATTCATTGATATTCTCAATGCTATTAGAACCAAGACATTAGCGCCCAAACATCTCAATAATCTCAATGCTTGTGTAGTCAAAAATGTTTCTAAAATCCAAGAATGAATGATTTATCTCGCTGGCACCAACGCTAAGGTAGATGAAATCAATGAACAATATCTCGATCATATCACTACGAGAGGCACTACTTTTTCCGCAAGCTCCAAAGGAGATCTGACTCAAAGACAGTTCCCCGTAAAATCCAAGCTTATCTTCAAGGTATGAGCGCAGGTGATGTTTGTTGCCAACGATGCCAATGGTCGTCGGGTCAATGGCACCTTATGAAAGATAAAAAAAATCAAAAAAGAATATATACTCGTGCAAATATATGGCGGTGAAGAAGTAGAAGTTACCAAGCATACGTGGAGGGTTGCTCAATATGAATATAATCCCAACAAAAAAAGACTGGATGTTTTCTCGGTAGGCTCATTTACTCAGATGCCGCTTGTTCTTGCATGGGCAGTTACTATTCACAAAAGCCAATGAAAAACTTTTGATAAGGTCATCATTGATGTGAGTTCATGAATTTTTGCTCATGGGCAAACCTATGTCGCTTTGAGTCGTTGCCGCAGTCTTCAAGGGATACAATTGACTACTCCGATATCGGCTTCTCACGTGTTATTGGATTATCGTGTTTTGCATTTTCTAACCAAATATCAGTATGATCAATCAGAAAAATTACTTTCTTTGCATGATAAGGTCGCATTACTCAAAAAAGTAATTAAGGAAAAATGATGTGTCCAGATGACCTATCTCAAGTCTATGGACATAAAATCTCGCAGGGTATTTGAGCCTCGTGATATAGGCAAAATGGAATATAATGAGACAAAATTTTTGGGAGTGTCGTGATATTGTCGTAGCACATGAAAAGAGAGAGTGTTTAGAGTTGATAGAATTTTGGTCTTAGAAAAACGGACTGCAGTATAACATGTGAAAATGAGACTTCTACCGAACCGCTCTATTTGCAATATTTTTGTGTCATTAGCAATTTTGAAATGAAAAAAAGACACTTTTTCCATGTCCATTTTTTTAGTGGGGCGAACGACGGGGCTCGAACCCGCGACATCCTGAGTCACAGTCAGGCGCTCTACCAACTGAGCTACGATCGCCATAATATAACAATTGATTATGTGGATATACTATGTATTCTTTTCCTTCCCAAAATCAAGAAAAATTATAAAATTAGTAATAACCATTTTGCTAAGAAGCCTATATGATTGTGGTTTTTTGAATATATATACAAAACTTTGTGCTTACTACCTAGCAAATCCTTTATAGATATATAGATAGTCATCTATAAACCCTTTTGATGATTTACCTCTCCTTGCAAATAGACAGGTGAAAGATAGAATGCTGGAAATAATTTTACTTTTTGCATTATAGCGTATTCTGATGGAAATAAAAATAGATAAAACAGCTTCTGACCAGAGATTTGATAGATTTTTGAGGAAATGGTTCAAAAAATATCCGCAAGTTCGTTTAGCGGACATTTATAGTATAATTAGGAGGTGATTGGTAAAAGTCAATGAAAAAAAGGTAAAAGAACAATATAGATTGTTGGTCGGCGATATCGTCCAAATAAATGATACAGTGAAGTTATGAAGTGAGGATTTATCGTTATTAGTTAGTCAAAAAGATCGTAAACTAGAAAAAGTAGACATCAAAAAGATACAACAGCAGATTCTCTATGAAGATGCGCATCGAATTGTTTTTAATAAACCAGCAGGTGTACCTATGCATCCAGGAAATAAACATCGAAATGACCTTTGTATGAATGATTATCTAGATAAATACGCTGAGGAATACAAAACTGCGACATTCAAGCCTTCCTTTGGATATAGACTAGACAGAGATACGTCTGGAGTCTTGATCGCTGCCAAAAGTTACGAAGCATTACAATATATAAATAGTATTATCAGAGAAAGAGACATAGATAAATATTATCTCGCGTTCGTAGTGGGTTCATTTCCTGCTCATCTTATCATCAGAAAACCCTTGACCAAAACATACAACAAAGAACTTGATAGATCGCAAGTTAAGATAGATTTTGATACATGACTAGAGGCAAAAACCGAATGCTGGCTGGAAAAATTTATCAAACACCCAAAACTTGGTCCTATTTCCTTATTAAAAGTAAAAATCCATACAGGAAGAATGCATCAAATCAGAGTGCATGCAGCGGCTGAATGATTCCCAGTTCTTGGCGATGTTATCTATGGTAATCCAACGGCGAATAAAATTCTCTATACCTCATTGAATATCAACAGACAATTGCTTCATTGTCGAAAATATAGTTTTCTAGATCCTTTTCAAAATGATCAAATAACGTTTGAGGCACCGATACCCAAAGACTTTTTGAAAATATTAGGAAAATAATTTGATTTTCCCAATAAAAAAATTAAAGTATCTTTATTATTCTAACTATTTTTATTTTTTATCGTTTATGCAATGAAAAAGATTTTTTGGACTACTATTTTTTGGCTTATCGTGTTTTTTGGATTTGCTTTCTATATCAAAATGTTTGATGCTAACATGGCAATAGTTATAAGCAATCGACTTGGTGCAACAACCATTACAACAAGTGGAGAAGTAATCCCTACAACTGGCGCTGAAAATAGTGTTATGAGTGGAATTACTACCATCCAAACAACGCTTATTGATATGCAAACTAAACTTGATACTCTTATAGGTGGAACGACTACAACTTCAACAGTTACTCCAGTAATCGAGACACCAACCACAGGAGCAACTAAATAGTTAGCCTAAAGCTTAAAGCCTAAAGCTTAAAGCCTAAAGCCTAAAGCTCAAAGCCTAAAGCTTAAAGCCTAAAGCCTAAAGCTCAAAGCATATAACTTTATTTTTTTACTCTTATGAGTATGAAAAAAATCTTCCGGACTACCATCTTTTGGTTTGTTGTTATTTTTTTGTTTCGATCATATGTGAGAGTATTTAATAAACCGTTTAGCAGTCAAATAGGCTCACGATTTGGTAAATCTCAACAGGTGTGTTTAACAGGCGGCGCTGCTACTGGGCTTACTCAACAGCTTGATGCTATTCAAACTCAACTTGATCTTATCAACAAAAAACTTCAATCTGAACCTGAAACAACACCAACGACTTCATTATTTCAGACAACTACTCCGACCAAGGTTGCCTTATATTATTTCAATCAAACACAGGATCAAAAATTAGCCCCAGAACAACAGATAAATATTGATTCTCTTCTGCCTGTGTATCGTATCTTTCCTGCAAGCAAAAATCTTCTTGTAGATACGATCAATGAATTGATCCAATGAAATTTGACTGCAAACGAAAAACTTCAATGATATATGACAGAATTTCCTAACACAAAATTTCGTCTTTTGGCTGCTGACTTAGCTACTGATGGCGTGTTGACCTTGTGATTTACTGATGTCCCAGGATTCACAGATGGCTGATCTGCTCGTATGTTAATCATGGCAAATTCCATCATCAAAACCGCTTTGCAGTTTTCTGGAGTAAAAAAAGTGGTATTTAGTCCAGAAACGCTTTTCCAACCATAAAAATTGCTCGCTATGCGAGCGTAAATTAACTTCGTGTTATTCTCTCATTTCGTTCGCGTAATTTGCCTACGGCGTAATTGGTAATTATGATAAATTACGCACGAAGTGCTAATTACATCCGATAGGACAAATTACATCTGCTTAGGCAGATAAATTACACTGGTGATACGTCAGTGTTTTTTTGCATTTTGCTGAAAAATCATTATACTTACATTTAGTTAAAAGCTTTAAGACTAAAGCTTAAAGTACATTTTAATCGTTATCTAGTGGCATGGTAGATAAAAAGGGGAAATATTCCAAGAAAGGTAATCATCATGAAAAGGATGAAAAAAATATTTCTGAAATAGGGTCAAAAAAAGATTCTCTTTCCGGAATATTTTTGGATGAACTTAAAGGAGCATTTTCCAATTTTAATAAAATCCCTGAATCTCATAGATTAAAATTGTACGGTGATAAAGCGTATTTAGATCAATTTTGGGAACATTTCAAAAAAGAGCATCCCAATCTCCTTGATAAAATAGACAAAAAAGATTTGCCGATATATATCCAAGCGCTTGAAGATAAATGATTTTCTATCGCCGCTATCAAAACAAATACTAGCAAACTTAATGAAGAATTTAAAGCTGAAGATACGGAAATTCATGTAATGGAGCAGAGTTTGTCTCAGTTGCAAAAGTTTTGTGAAGACAAAAATAATAATGTTCCTGAAGGAACCTTTAAAAAATTTGCTGATGCTGCAGGATTTACTCATGATACTTTGGTTATTGATCCTGATGGGAAACTTAAAATAATAGATGATCTCTATTTAGTTTGGAAAAAATTTATTGAAAAAGAGGGTATTCCACTTGGTGAAACTTCTGCTGGACATGCTGAGCGTATTTTGACGCCAAGTTATAATCCTACGGAAAGAGTAATGGTGACGGTGGCTATTGCTAAAATCAGAAAAGAGCTTAAGGGTAGTTTGAAAGCTGATTTTGATGCTCAATTTCCTTTGCCGCTCACTATTTTCAGCTCACATCAGGATTTGATTAATTTCAGAGATGAATGGAATCAGTTTCTTATTGATCATGCTGCTGAAATTAATGAACCTTTAGCCAAAAAACTTGATAGCGTTATCGTAACCAATGGTGACATTCAGAAAGAATTGCTCAAATCATGAAGAAAATTTGATGATACCAAATGATTTTCTGAGCGAGAGCAATATTTCAGGCGTATTTTCAATAAACTCGTAACCCGCCAGCTTTTTGAAGAAGTGCAAAAAACTCAAAAAACTATTGATCAGTATATTACTGCGATGGGCGATACATTCAAACAATTTCCGCCGTACGTTAATGATATTCTGAGTATCTATCCTTTCAATGATAAAATTATTAGTACTGTTGATAGTTCGTTTCATAGTGATCTCGAACATATTGATCTGCAGATTTCTGATCTTAATGCTCAATATGCCACAGCTACGGATGAGGAGAGAAAACAGTTGAGAGAAAAAATGAAAGCGCTCAAACAAGAAAGGGAACAGCGCAGATGGCAGGCATATATAGTGTTTCTCAGAACTAAAGATGCAGCTCTTGCCGATGTTTTTGCTCAGTTAGTTGGCAGCAAATTTGATTTCTCTGTATTGTCGGCAGATAAACAGCAATTACTTGTTGATACGCTTGTAAAACACAAACTTGAAGATACGATCAAACATAAAGTGCCTGAACTGCTTTCTGTGAAAGAAGAAGATCTGACTACATTCGTGAACGATCTTTTTGATCTCAAAAAAATGGATTTGGTCATACCTACGAGGACTGGGCCTGTTCCTCTTTCGTTTACCAAAAAAGAATTTCTAACCAGCGCTCGCAAAGAGCTTCCTGCACTCAGTGATTTGGAAGATATCCAAAACTTGCCGCTCAATTTCGTCACGCAGCTCACGGACAGCAATGCAGCTTTTTTTGAGGATAGTATGATTTTTGATTCGATATATACTGATTTCGCTGCAAGGAATGGAAAATTTCGTTTCAATGACGCTTACAAAGTAAAAATCAAAAAAGATGGAAAAATGGTCGAATGATATTTATCTGCATATGCACCTATAGAAGAAAATAATAAAGAAGACTACACTGGAAAAGAACTCTATCTGTATTCTCAACCTATTACTGCTCCAAATCAAGAGAGAGAACTTGTTACCCGGCCGCATGAGGAAGGCAGGTCATGAATTCCTGTCGTGATCAAAGAATCTGAACAACAATCGTGTGATATGGAAATCTTGGAGAGAAAAATAAATCTGAATGGTGACGCTTTTGGAGCCTTGCTTTTCGGGTATGTGCTTGGACAACAAAGTATGAATACCTCCATGTCGCCAGAAAAAGAAAAGGAGTTAGCCGAAAAACTTGGTGATCTTCAAGTCTACAAAGAAAAAGAGGAATGAGAGGAAGAAGGGACAGAACCAGTGGTTGAAAAAGAAGAATCTAAAAAAGAAGATTCAGAACAAAAAAAATTTGAGAATGAACGGAAACAGCTTAAATGATATTCGTTTGCTGAAGAAGAGTATGAAAAAAATAATGGGTTTGTGAAATGATCGAGATTATTTATTCCTTTTGCTGATAGTGAAGTTCCTCCCAAAGAAAATGGCAGAGCTTGGCTGCAAATGGAAGTCATTGATATTGATGAGAAAAAAGGAACTTTTAAAGTAAAAATCCATGGCGGTGAATTACGTCTTGGGAAATCGGAGTGAGCGATCAAAGAACTTCCCATGAATGTTTCTTCGATTGAGAGTATCAGAAAGGCATTTGGAGAAAATATTTACAAGTTTCCTAGTACTGCCAAAATAGGGTTTGACCAACAAATGAGTATGATAACTGATTGCTCTCTTGCGAAAGATTTGGATAAATATTTTGGGTCTTTGAAATTTAATTGATCTACCTTTACTTATTCGCTTTGAAATTATACAGGGAAAGAAATCACCCATTTTGGTATCTATCAATCTAAAGCAATAGGAGAATCTGTGGATCAAGAAGAGGGTAAGCTCATTTTATATAAAATAAAAACTAATTCTAATGGCACTATAACTGTTTCTGGAGATTCCATGGATGGTAATTATGCGAAGAATTTTCCCGCTCGCGATATGGACTATGCTACTTTTATGCTGTTTGTCGCAGAAAAAAAATTGCAACCAAAATGCAAGGAGCAAACACAAGCTATCAATGCAAAGATAGTCGCAGATAAACAGGAGACTCCTACGACCGTTCGTGGATTTAGTATCAATAATGTTATTGGCTTTTTCAAAAACGGAGCAAATAAACTCAAAGATAGCATCAAAAAATATGATGAAGAAAGAACGGAAGATCTTACCGACTTACTTACTAGCCAGGGGCAGCTTTGGGGTAAAATTTGATGATTATTGAGTCCATTTAGCAGAATTTCTTCCTCGTTTGAAACTATGGGAATGGAGTATTCTCTAGAGAGAGACAATAGAATATGGAAAAAAGTAGAAAAGCGAACAAAATTTTATGAAGATTATGATTATAGTAAGCTCTATACTGAAGTTATTGAGCCTATGTTATCATGAAAGATTAAAATAGTTCCTCATTATAAAATAGCAGCTATTTTGTTGGTGCATCTCAAAAAAGGAAAATGACCGTATGCAAAAGATCCTAAAAATACAGCTAAAGGAAATCGAGTGGGTATGTTATTGGGGGCGAAACATCAAAAAAGATATCTCACTATCAGAGAAAAGAAAATCAGAGATCTCGAAGAAAATGCTCAAAGATATGGTGGTCCGTGGGCGGATCAAATAAAAAATGAATTAGTAGAACTGGAAATGAGGTATATTGTGCATGTGATGGATGGCAGACATTTGGGAACGGGAGATGATGATAAATATTATTTTCAAAGTAAATATTCTAAAAAGTTTTGTGACGAATTAGAATGAGCATATACATGATTCTTTAAACAGGATGGAGTAAATGAATGATTTACTAAAAATCAGGATGCTAATTTTGAATTTGCCAGAGTAGAGTATTTTAGACAGTTGGCAGATAGACCGCAACAGGCGCTTCCATTTCTCAAAGTCATGGCTACCAAGGCTATCAATGATACTCAATGGCAGGTATTTGAAACTGCCGTTTTGGCTGGTATATTATCTGGAGTGTTTCTTAATATGACATATTCATCTACTCAGTCATATATTCAAAAAATCTGTAGAACGAGATGATTTATTCCATGAATATTTGCTAAAGATATCAGACAACAACATAAGGTGCAAAGACTTTTAGATATATTTAGTGACGGGGCCTTTACCAAATCAACAAAATATTCTCCTGCTGATTATTCTTTCAGGGACAATAAATGACCAAAATGATTTATCGATAAATTTATTAATCGAACTGATGAGTGATCTACAAGGAATAGATTAAGTCAATTTCTTGAATTAAAATGATCAAATGTTCATGATAAAACATTACTTGATTTGTATTCTGATCCGAAATTATCTGTTTCAGATAAATTATTGCTTGAAGAATTCATAGGTAAGACCAATGAAAAAGATGAAGAATTGGACAATGATGTGACAAAAAACACTTCTTCACTTACCTGATCTGTTTTGACCAAGAGTCAAAGTGTGGTAGAAAAGATGATTAAATTTGATCAATGAGGTTTTGCTGGAAAAGATGGTGATGAAATTCAAAATATGAGAGCTTTCTGCGAAAAAATGAAGGATGCTATTCCTAAAGAAGAACTTAACTCTCAACAAACTAAATTTTTTGTGAAGAAATTTTTCAATCGATTTGGTGAAAGATGATTTTCGTGAAATAAAATGACTGAATTTTTGAAAAGATTGAAGTGGTGTAAAGAACATCCATCATCTCCAGAAGTTGAAGATATCTTGTATTATAGTATTGTATGAGAAATCATTAATTCATTAGCTTCCAACAATGCTCATCCACCTGAAGAATTAAAATGAGCATTATGAGCGTGGAAAAACTTTTTCAAAATCAATCTTGATACTATATTACAATCTGATGTGATTACTTCTTGTTTTGGCTGATCTCAATATAAAACAGATTTGGATAAATCTAAACCCCAATTGGAGTCTCGAGATACTGCTTCTGTGCTTTTGGATAGAGAAGATAATGCTATGTATATGTATACGCTTAATAAAGAAGAAAAAGCACAGGCACTTCTTAAAAAACGTATGATTACTACCAATAAAAATTATCTTAATAAAGAATTATATAGATTAGCTGATGATTTATCTAGAAAATGCTGATGATTTACCAATACTTTCAAGAGGGACATTAATGAACATAAAAAAAATGTTGCCAATTCGCAATCTGTTTCTAAGTCTACTTGAGCAAAAATCAATAATCCTGGCATGATCGAGAAAGTAAAAAGAATCCTTGAAGGTAAACCACCTGAGGAAGAAAATCCTGATGAATATATTCCCATGGAAGATCCGTATAATAATTATTATGAATAATGTTTATGTTTTATTTCGCTTCTTTCGGGAAGCGTTTTTTTCTTGATTTTATTTTCTTTTTTGATACTACATAAATTGTAAATACAAATAAAAAGTATATTCATCTTAAAAAACAAAAATCTATGAAAGGAAAATTTATCGTTTTTTATGGAATTAATAATCTTGGGAAAAGCACTCAGGTTGATTTATTGATTCAAAAGCTGAAAGAACGTGGAATAACCGCAGAATATCTTAAATATGCTGTCTACAGCCTTGAACCATCTGGTGTAATGCTCAATGAATACCTCAGAAAAGGCAATCCATATGATTTTTCTCCTCGCGAGTTTCAATTGTGTCAAGCGCTCAATAGAACTCAATATGAACCAATATTAAAACAAAAACTTGATGCTGGAACTTGGATCATAGGAGAGGATTACAAAGGAACAGGTATTGCTTGGGGTGTTGGCGCAGGTGTTGATCAGAATTTTCTTATCAGACTTAATTCTCATTTGCTTGCAGAAGATCTTTGTATTCTTTTTGATGGAGAAAGATTTGTCTCTGGTATAGAAAAGGATCATAAACATGAACAAAATCATGAACTTACGGAAAAAGTAAGGGCAGTTCATTTGGAGCTTGCAAAGAAATTTGGTTGGACTAGCGTCAATGCTAATCAGTCCATAGACGAAGTTCATGAAAATATTTGGAAACTTGTCCGTGAAAAATTTCAGCTACTAATTTAATTAGTAACAACAATTTGTTGTGTATATATTAACCTCCTTGGTATTCCTTGGAGATTTTTTTAATCTATCAAAAAACTTTGAAAAACAGAATGGATTGTGTATATACTATACTGAATGTTTTTATTATCAAAAAAATACATCATAGGACAACGTACAAATATAACTCTTTTGACCTTGTTTTTTACCTTTGCGTTTGCTCTATTGTTTTTGGCGTTGGTACAAAATTCTGTGCATGCGTGGACTGCTTCATTACCGCCTGTTCGTGTTGTTGCCGCAGTACATGCCGATGATATTCCGTCTGCTTGAGAATATGGAATCGTTCCTAGTTTCTGACTAAAACAGCAAGCTGCAGGATTTGATTTTGATACTGATGATTCTTTCCAAAAATATTTGAATACTGATCATCCCTTCAACGATTCTTCTTATATACCAAAGGATTTGCTTCCTATTGATTCTAACTTTACTGCTAATAACGCTAAAGCGTTTAAACTTAGACAAGAGGCTGGTATAGAATTTGCTGATATGGCCTGGCATTTTCGAGATGCATTTAGCGGTGATAAATTGTTTATAACAAGCGCATATAGAAGCAAATGATTTCAAAATTATCTCATCAAACAGTGATGTGTGTTGTTGAAATGTGCGCCAATCGGCACAAGCGAACATCAAGCGTGATTGGCTTTGGATCTCAAGGTAATTACGAGATGAGGCAGGTGATATTCTTTGGATGCAGCATATCCTAATAAATATTCTGATTGGCTTCACGTCCATGCTCGAGAACGAGGATTTCATAATACCTATCAGAAGGGCGTCGCTATTGATGGCAAAATCGTTGAATGACGACATCGAAGATATCTTTGAATAACATTAGCTAAAATACTTGCTGACAACGGTCAGACACTAGCGGAATACTACAATACAATAATACAATGAAATAATTAGAGATGATAGATGATAAATGATAGATGTTGGTATTGGCTATCTTATGGACTATTATAGATTACAATAGTTTATAAAAACAAATCCTAAATTTATCATTTCTAATTTATCATTTATCATTACATTTAACTTTATTATATAATTAGTTAATTACATGAACGCTAAAAAGAAGGATGATCTAGAAGCTAAGCTTGAAGAAGCTAAGAAGACGCAACATGATAAGAAATATCGTGAATTGGAAGAGAAAATCGTGCAATTGGAAAAAGAAAAAAAAGAATTGGAGGAAATCGCGAAGAGATCTCAGTATGAATATGTTAATCTTAAGATGGATTTTGATAGGTATCAGAGGCAGATTAAAGAATCTAGTCAACATATGGAGATTGATTCTCTTTTGTCTGTTGTCAAAAAGTTTTTGCCATTTATCGAAGATCTCAGAAAATCGCTTGAAAATATTACGGACGAACATCAAGACGATCCGCTTACGAAATGAGTTCAAATGGTGTATAATAAATTTCTCAAGACGCTTGAACATCTCCATATCAAAGCTATTGAGTCTTTATGATTGGTGCCTGATTCATTTTTGCATGAGCCGGTGAGTGTAGAACCAGTAGAGGATGAGAAGATGAAAGGGAAAATCATTAGAGAATTTGAAAGAGGATTTGTGTATCATAAAGGTGATGATAGGAGAGTGATTATAGCGTCCAAGGTGATTGTAGGACAATAGGAATTCAGAATTTAGAATTTAGAAATCAGAATTAAGAAATCAGAATTTAGAAATCAGAATTTAGAAATCAGAATTAAGAAATCAGAATTAAGAAATCAGAATTAAGAATGTAATCAAGCGTAATGATGATTAAAGCTTGAAAATAGATACAGATTCCATAAGGTATTTTTGTCGAAATATATGCTCAGGTGCCCTGGTAAACCGAGGATAAAATGGAATGGTATACATGTCCCGGTGAGTAACCGGGATGCCGTAAGGCTTGGGGGTTTGTCCTGTAGTATTACGGGGTTCAGCTCCCGCTAAAATAACAAAAAAAGTAAAAAATTATGCTCAGGTGATGGAACTGGTATACATGTACGATTGAGGTTCGTATGCCGTAAGGCTTGAGGGTTCGAGTCCCTTCCTGAGCAATTATTTTATCTACTTTGCGACACATATATGACGTTATTAGAACAACTTACACATGATTATAAGGAAGCCATGAGAGAAAAAAATGAGACGAAAAAGACTGTTTTGAACCTGATACTTGCTAAGATCAAAAATAAGAGAATAGAGATTCAAAAAGATCTTGAAGATATTGATATCATCGGCATTCTCAAAAAAGAAGTCAAAGAAATCCTTGAAACTATGGGTTTTTTGGAAAAGGCTAATAAGCTTGATGATTTAGAAGTTGAAAAACAGAAAAAGCTGCTTCTCGAATTCTATCTGCCTGCTACGATGACTAAAGAGCAAACCATTGAACTTATTCAAAAACTTATATCTGACCACAATATTACTGACCTCAAAACTCAGAGAGGCTTGCTGATGAAAGAATTGATGGCGAACTATAAAGGACAAGTAGACGGCGCTTTGGTGAATGAAGTGATTAATGAACTTTTAGTTTAAAGCTCAAAGCCTAAAGCTTAAAGCCATATATTAGATATTTTACTGCTTCATAGCCTCCATGAAAAAATATTTCCTACTCATTAGTTTATTTGCTTGTGTGTTTTTGTGATTAGGAAATTATTCGTTTGCTGAAAATTGTCCTGATGGATCAGTATGTAATTCTCCACTCATGTGTGATTGTTCTCAGCCAGATCTTAATGACCCAAACTTCCCAAGTGATGCCTGGCTTTGTAATGCTTGTAAAAGTGCTACAGTTTCTAATCCTAGTGTTATTGAATCTCAAGAGTGATCTCTTTTATGTGTCAAACCTAATACTCATCTTAATTCTATAACCAATCAATGTGTATGTAATGATTGATATAAACCTGGTACGGATCCTTGTAAAAAATGTTCTGATCCATGAGTATGTTGCTGAATATCTCTCAATACTTCTGTACCCTTTATCGGCAATTGCATCGAAGATACTAATGCTAATGTATGAGTTGGTGAAGAAACATGAGTGACATGAGCAACTGCGTTTCCTGTTTTGATGTGAAGCTTGACTAAAATATTAGTGACGGTTATATTGATTTTATCTTTTGTATTGATTGTGATAGGTGGCATTATGATTGCTACGGGTAATCCAAGCTGATGAAAGAAAATGATTATGAAAGTTGTTATCGGTATAGCGATTCTCGGAGCGTCGGGAGTGATATTGCGTTTGATCAATCCGAATTTTTTTGGGTAACGCTTCGCTTAGATACAAGATACATGATTCAAGATGCAGGAACATTTTAGTTGATTAGTAGATAATAAAATGGCAAATTATGAAAAATTGAATATACGACAAAATGCTGTAGATCTTTCTGTAGATGTATATAAATTTATGAACAATAATATACATATTCAAAAAGACTTTGCTTTGAAAGATCAGATACAAAGGGCTTCTGTAAGTATAGCATCTAATATTGCTGAAGGTGCTGACAGAGGTACCCAAAAAGAATTTAATAGATTCCTTTATATTGCTAGAGGAAGTTGTAGTGAATTGAAAACTCAAATGGTTATAATTAAAAAATTATGATATATTAATGATGCTGATTTTGCTTTGTTTGATAAAAAAATAGTTGATTTACATAAAATGATTAATTGAATGATTCAAAGAGTTTGAAAAAATATAAAATATAAATAGAATCATGCATCATGTATCATGAATCAAATTTTATTCTGTAATATAGTTAAAATGGTCAATGTAAAATGTAAAAATGGGTTCTTAATTGAGCATAAGTTGCTGTTCGGGTTTGAAACTCCTGATCCTAAATATATCAATTTGGCGTTAGAGCCAGGCGCTGATATGCGTTACGAAAAACTGAGTTATGGACTTGTGGACTATCCTGGCGAATATGATATCCAAGATGTTGTTATAGATTGTTTTCTTGGCGCGAATAATAAGCTTAACTATGTCATTACTATTAATAATAAAAAAATCGGCATCATCCAATCTGCCGATGTCTTGGATTTGGACGAAGTAGGAGAAGTAAATTTTCGATTATATCAAGATGACAAGATAGCAAACAAAATAGATCAACTTGAGCTTGAAGGTGAAAAACAAAAATTGACTACAGAAATAGAAGAGTAATTTGTCCTATCGGGCGTAATTTATCCTGATGGATGTAATTTATCTGTTAATGCAGATGTAATTTGCCCCTTGGGCGTAATAAATCGTAATTTATCCTTCGGATGTTATTTTAAAATATATACGAGCAGAGCGAGTTAATTACACGAAGTAAATTATGCAAAGCAAATTACACAAAAATTTATTCAAAATTTTTGTTATGGTGTTTGAACCGCTTTCATCGTATCTCAGACCACAAAGTTTAGAGGACTTTGTTTGACAGTCACATCTTGTGTGACCAGGCAAGCCACTGAGCGTTTTTTTGCAATCAGGTAAAGTGCCGTCTATGATTTTTCGAGGGCCGCCTGGGTGTGGGAAGACCACGATAGCACATATCATCTCGCAGACATTACAGGCCGACTTTTTTTATCTTTCGTGAGTGACGAGCAAAAAAGATGATTTGCTCAAACTTGTCGATCAAGCAAAACTCAATTTTCAATATGGGAAATCTACGATTATTTTTCTTGATGAAATCCATCGTCGAAATAAAGCTCAACAGGACACGTTACTTCCTTACGTAGAAAAGGGGACTGTTATTCTTATCTGAGCGACGACAGAGAATCCGAGTTTCACCGTGAATAACGCGCTACTCAGTAGATGCAGAGTATTTGTCTTTGAAAAATTGTCAGATGAAGAAATATTTGATTTTATCAAAAAACAATTTCCTCTGATTCTCAAACAACATCCAAAAATATCCTTTACCGACGAACATATTCTTCTCATCAGCAAACTCGGCAACTGAGATCTTCGTAATGCGTTGAATATTCTCGAGTCGGCGATTTTTCTTGCAAAAGATGGAGAAATTACTGATCAGATTATTCTCCAGGCATGACAGAAAACGGTGTATTATGATAGAGATGGTGAAGAACATTATAATATTATTTCCGCTATTCATAAGTCGCTTCGTGACTCTGATGTTAATGCTGCTTGTTATCGAATCCAGAGAATGCTGATGTGAGGTGAAGACCCATTATATCTAGCGAGAAGATTATTGCGCTTTGCATCCGAAGACATTTGACCAGCTGACAATAATGCGTTATTGCTTGCCAATCAGGTGTATGATGCTGTCGCCAAATTATGAATGCCAGAATGTGACGTTTTTTTGTTTCAATTAGCTATATATTTAGCCAAAGCTCCCAAAAATAATGCAGCCTATCGTACAGCTATCGCTACAAGAGCTGATGTAGAAAAATATGGTAATTTGCCAGTTCCTCTGCATTTACGCAATGCTCCAACCAAACTTATGAAAGAACTGAACTATGGAAAATGATACAAATATGCACATGATACGAAAAGACTGAAAGATTGAAACATTGAAACATTAAAACATTGAAGTACTGAAGTTTTTGATTGAGATAATGTTGTATTGGGAGGGTATGATACCAGCGATATAGATCAAGAACATTTTCCTGAGGAACTGAAAGGAAGAAAATATATAGAATAAAAAAAGAAGGAACGAAAACGTCCTTCTGTATATATCAATTTATTGTCAAAAATCTTTTACGGTAACGAAGAATTGTTTGTAGAAAACTGTGCAATTTACATATTTTTCTTCTTTATCTCGACTGAATATAAAGCTAATAGTGTTTCCTTTTTGATCAGAAGATATTATCCCGTATCCTTGTTCTTGATAATGCTTCATGATAATGTCATTGAGTTCTTTTTTTGTAGCCTCCTCATACAAGATGTTTATTTGTTCATCAGCATTGCTGGCGTTGACTTTGGTCATTATACTTACCAATTCTTTCGTTATATTTGTTACATTCGCTATCTTTGGTATAAAAATGTTTTCTTCTGACTTAAATCGTGTACGGATTGATTCTTCGAGAGAATAGTTTTTTTTTGTTCTTTCTTTTTGGAGCTCTTTTTTCAGGAAGTTGTGGAGTTTTATTAATTCTTCATCGTCCTCATCGCCAATGCTTTTTAATTCTAAGGCTTTGAGGGTCATTTCTAAATAAAGCATTAAAACTATAGCTTTATTTTCTTTTGTTTTTTTTACTTCTTCCTCGGCTACTTCTTTAAAGTAACCTACTATTATTCCGACTGCCATATCGTATTGATATCCTGGTAATTTTGTTATTGGTAGTATTTCTACCATTGTTCTTAATTCAGCGAGATACAGGTTTTTTAGGTTTTCTGATTTTTTCTTTATATCAGAAATAAAACTTTTTATCCATTTTTCTGATGTAATTTTTTTTGTCATTTTTTTTGTTTTTTATTGGTTTATATATATAACATATATTCACTACAATAAGTCAATCTTTTTTTGTGCGAAGTGATCTCTAGCTAAAAATTCATTATTTTCTATTTTTGTCAATTTAAATGTTCGTTTACGCTCTTTAAAAACTTGTTTTACATTTGTAAATACTTATCTTCTTGTAAAATTTTTTAATTTTTTACTATAATTTTAAAATGGTATTTACAAAAAAAGTAGCTAAAGCACCTGCTGTTATGGTGGAGACTAAAAAAATGTCAGCAAAAGATACTTGTGGTATTGGATGCTGCTGCAAAATGAAACATCTTTTGGTATTTGTTCTTGTTATCCTCAACACTATTATGATCGCTTGGATACTCTGTAATCAAACCACAATCGAAGCTAATAAAGTAGGTGGAAGAGCAAACTACAAAATGGTTCAACAAATCTACAAATCAGAAACTTTCAAGGCTCAACAAAAGCAACAAATCGAAGCGGCTTTGCTTCAGTATCAAGGAGGAGCAACTCAAACCGTAACTGCAACGCCTACAGCTACTACAACGGCCCAACCAGTAACTCAATAGTTTTATATTGATAATATCGTAACTAAATGACAACAGAAAAAAGACATGAAAATATGAATATGTTGGTTATAGTACTTTTGGCGCTTAATGTTTTGCTTGGCATCTATATTTCATTTTTCAAAAGAGATGCGCTTTGGTTAGAAACTTTGAAAGCTGGAGGTGCTGAAAATATGAATATGGCACAACAATTATACAACTCACCTGCATATATTCAGCAGCAAAAAGCCACATTGGATCAAATTTTGGGCAGCATGAATCAAGCTGCAGCGCCTACAACTACAGCACAACCAGAAGTACAACCTACGGTAACTCAATAATTTTATTTTAATAAATGCTTGTTCTTATGCTTACAGAAAAAAAATATGGAACTATGAAAATAATTTTTATAGCCCTTTTGGCTCTTAATGTATTGTTTGGAGTATATATTGCATTTTTCAAAAAAGACGCATATCGATTAGAAACATTGAAAGTCGGTGGAGCTGAAAATATGAAATTGGCTGTACAATTGTATAATGCTGATACATATAAACAACAGCAAAAATCTACACTCGAACAAATCTTAGGTTCTATGGGTACAACTACCCCTACAGCAGCTCAAGCTGATACTACTACACCAGCATCTACAGCAGACACAACACCTGTTACTGCTGATGCCTCAAAATTTGCTGCTATAGAAAAAGATGGATATATCAAAGGGAATAAAAATGCAAGAATTACTATCATAGAATATTCTGATATGCTTTGTCCTTTCTGTAAGAGACATTACAATGCTCAGACTATTGAAAATCTTATAGCAAAATATCCTAATGATGTAAATATGGTCTTCAGACAAATGCCATTGCCGCAACTTCATCCTACTGCTCCTATCTGAGCTCAAGGTGCTGTGTGTGTTGGTAAACTTGCAGGTGCTGATAAGTATTATGCCTATATTGCAAAAGCATTTCAACTTGAAGAATTCACTGAAGCTAATGTAACTGAAATCGCTGTAAGTCTTGGTGTCGCTAAAGCTAAGTTTACCAGCTGTCTTACAAGCGCAGAAACTATAGCAACTGTAAATGCTCAGGTACAAGAAGGTAATGGATTCGGTATCAATGGAACGCCTGGTAATCTCGTTGTAGATAACCAAAAAGGCACTTTTACATTAATAGCTGGCGCATATCCTACAGAAACTTTTGAAGCTGAGATAAATAAAATACTTGGAAAGTAATTAGATATAAGTATTAAGTATCAAGATATAAGTATCAAATTATTATAGTTAAAAAAACGGCTGAGAGGCCGTTTTTTGGAAGAACAAAAAAACATCCTTCATATACAAAGGATGTTAGGTTTGCGTTTAAAAATTTGTTAATGGGAAGTGTAAGAACAATTAAATACTCTTTTTCTCCAACCATGGAAATAATAGTGAAAATTGGATATTAGTACTTCGAATTTAAATTTCTTAGGAGGTTGGAAAATATTAAATGCTGTATTTTTCCAATCATAAACTGGAATAATTATTGCGTTCCCCCACTTTTCTTTAATGAATACTGGTTTTGTAGTATTCACTATTTCATCATGGGTTCCAAATCCATATGTAGAATTTTTTTTGTCTTGATAGGCGCAAATATTTACCACTCCTATTGCTGTTTGTCTTATATAAACAGCTTGTAACCATCTAAATGTTCTTCCTCGTTTGATGAATTTTCTTCCACTTTTCTTTGCGTCATCTGGTAACCACTTTGGTAACCATAAAAATTTTGTTATAACTCTTTCCATAAAAGTTTTTTTTAATTTGTCATAAATTATCATGAATATGCCTAATATGAAGTCAAGACTTTGTGATATAATTTCTATTTCCTTATTTTTTGTTTTTGAAGTTGGTATTGGAGTTCTTCGATATCTTTTTTGAGTTTATTCATTTCCTTTTTTTTATCTCTGATGACTTCTGGATTTGCGCCATTTGCTGAAAGTCAAGGAATAAGTGTTCTGATGCGTTGTAATTCTTGTTCTTTGGCACGTATATTTTCACGAATATCTTCTTTACTATTTTCTTTTTTGTCGGTAGGAAGTATGCTTTTGTCTTGCGCTTTTATTCCTATGATGATGTTGATAATACTTTCGGTATGATATTTGTTGAGTTCTTTTTCGTTTTCGAGGTAGTCTATCGCAGAGGTATTGATCAGTTTATATATTATTTTTTCTTGTTTTCTGAGGTATTGTAAAAAATCTAAAGGAGCGAAAAAACAGATATCGACAAGTTCATGTTTTGCGTAATTTTCTTTTTGCTTCATCAAGATACATTTGTCTATGATATCCATAAAGAGTTGTACTTTATAGTTTTTGCTGACGGTTGTGCATTGTTCTTCTATTTTTTGCGCCAAAATTGGTCCATCGAGACCAAACAATTTTCGCATTTCTTGCGTTATAAAAGGAGCGAATGGATACAAGAGTTTAAGCAAGCTACCGAGACATCGCAAAGTTACTTTGCTACCATTTTCCGTATCCTGATGTTTTTGTATTTCTAGATATTTATCACAAAAATCATCTTTGATGATGGTGATTAGTTTACTCTGAATTTCACTGATATTGTTTTTATTAAATGCTTCTTCATATTCTTTCTGGAGTTCTGCTATCTTGTACATCATCCAAAGCTCAAATTCATCCAAGGTATTTTTCCTTTTGTCTATATAACTTGTTAACTGTCCAAAATCAGAGATTTTTCTTGCTCATTTTTTTTCATAGAGATGCTGATTGACAAATCTAGATGCATTTCGAAGTTTATTGATAAATTGTTCGTGTTGGATGATGTCTATATTTGGATTTACTGCGTATAATCTTGTACAATCTGTTCCAAAATTTTTGATCAGTTCTTTGAATGTTTGGATGTTTCTTTTATTTATATTTTGCTTTTGCTGGATATAACAGCTATCAAATAATAATTTTCCTTGTATTTTATATCCTATGATGAGAGTTTTGATACATTCAACAATCTTTTGTTCATTGATGTACACTATTTTTTTGGGAGTCTTTTTGTTATCTTCAAATGCTGCTATTATTTTGCTGAGAATAAGCGCATCTCCTATGGTCTCTTCTATTTTTTCCTTTTGTTGTATGAGTCCCTGATCATTTTTTACAAGCAGATCTATGTCAAAACTATAAAATCATTTTCTTTTGCTTGAGATTGCGATAGATTTTTCCAAAAACGTTGTCAAAATTACAGAAAACTTTTCAAAGTGACTCATTCATTTTCCTTTAGCAGAACCTATCTCCTTTTCAGTGTATTCTATTATTTTTTTGAGCTCACTGATTTCTTTGCTATATCATCTTGGCAATGTTTCATTAAAAATCTCTAGATATGCTTCTAGTGTATTTTGCTCTCCTGTATGGCTTTTGCTTAAAAGTACATCAATACATTCTTCTATGCTAAAATGTTGTTTCAAACGTTGATCTACAATGAGATTGAAAATGATTAATGAAAGCACGGTATGTCTGTTTTTTGTCTTTTTGATGGGAAGATTGAGTATTTCATTATCAGAGATAAAATAATTTTTGCCGCTTTCGCTTTTCCAAAAAGGCAGTGAATATCACTTAGAATCTTCTTTGGTTACTGGTCGATATTCTATATTTTGAATTATGTCTGTTATATTTTCTTTATAATTTTCTGGGACTATAGTTAGCCTTTTTTCTTGTATCGCTCATTGTATCTGTAAAAGTTCTTTATCTATTTTCACAAAGAATTGATTGCAGAGGAGTGGTTGCGGTCTTTCTCATGTTTTTCTACTGATAGCTATTTCTGCCTCTACCATTGTTATTCATTCGAGATTGTGGATATCATCTAGATTTTTTATGATATTTTTTATAAATTCGCTCGCATCTTTACCACAAAAATCACCTGATAATTTTGTAAAACATCAGTTTTTATCAATCGCAAATTTATCTCTATTGAGACCGTGTTTTTGCGCAATCATCAGCGATTGTTTATCATGCGCTGGGGTTATTCTCATAATTCCTGTGCCTTTGTTTGGATCTACGGATTCGTCGGTTATAATAGGAATTGCTTTATTGATTATCGGGATGATTACTTTGTTGTTGACCATTTTCTTATATCTTTTGTCGTCAGGATGCACGGCAAGCGCCACATCAGCAAAAATAGTCTCTGGCCAGATCGTTGGCACAATGATTGATATATTTTTTGTATCTACAAAATATCTGAGATTATACTGTTTGATCTGCATTTTTTTGTATTGCAGTTCATCAGTGCCAAGTGTTTTTTGTTCTTTAACGCTTCGATAGTTGATGGAACAATCTTCGTAAATACGTCATTCTTGGACCAATTCTACAAAAATGTTTCTTACGAAGTTTGTGTTCCTTTCTGAATATACTACATTGTCTGTATCAATGCCAAAAAATATTCCTGCTTTGGTCAGCATATTTTCATAGTTTTCTGTTTTTATATCTTTGCTTTCTGTGTCGAAAATTGGAACTAGGATGGTTTTGATTCATTTCATTGTCTGATATGTCGCTATGATATCTTCTTTAATCAATTCTTCGAGAGCATTTATTGATGTGTCTTTGGATATTGTAATCGGTAGCTGGGTAATTACTGTTTCTCGTTTTGTTGTGTTTTTTTTTGTCGTGAAAAGTTTTTGGAAATAATTCTTTTTAAGAAATTCTGATTCTATGGAAAAATGATTATATTTTTTTTTAATTTCTGACATAACCTTTTTATTAACTAAAAGTTAAAAGTGAAAAGTGAAAAACGATGGTATCTTTTTATTAATAAATAAATTCCGACACTTTTAGTTTTTCACTATTAGTTGCTAGTTACTCTTAGAGAGTCCATAGAGTTTGTAAATCGTATATCCCAAAAGACTTATTAAAATGATAAGCAAAATATTTTCTGTCGGACCTACTACTATTTTTTTTACGCTATCTATTTTGAGTGTCGTACCGTCTTTACATATGCCTTCAATGAGATAGTAAGCATATACTTCTTTTTTTGAAGATGCATTGAATGGATATTCAAACATAGTGCCTGTTGTCTCTCCTATTTTTTGCATGCTTGTGATTTCGCTGGTTTCAAAATCTGATCTGTAGATAATATATTTTTCTATATTATTGACTCCACTCCGCATAAGATAATATTTTTCACCGATTTGTCATGTAGTTACAATGATGCCGACTACCGTGCAACTGATATCTTCTCCTACTTTTGCTTGAGTAATCTCTGATGGTGTACCAGTAGGATTGCCTGAGCTGTCGAGCGGAGTAATCTGAAAGTAATAAGTATCACCGATGTTGAGATTTTCTATAATGATTTCATTTGTTTGTACCGTAGTAGAAAGATCAAGATTGTTTTGGCTTGTTCCGTATTGGATTTCGTATTGTGGCGCAGTGCCTATAGTTTCTCGCGTTACATTGAGTTTGCTTTTGTCGATGCTATCAGAATAAAGTCTGATTTTACCTACGGCGTTACCTGCTTCTACAACAAGTGTTGCTACACCTGTATAGCTTTTTGTCTGTCCTAAAACGATAAGATCTACTCCTACTTGAAGAGTCCCCTCTGTATCTATAAGTACTTCTTTGGTGAATACTCAAGCGCTTTTTTTGTCCATGGGGATTGATTTTCCATCGCTTAATTTCAACTGAGCAGAGGTCACGCTATCACTGCTGGCGACTGTAAATGTCGCTTTTTGTCATTGTTTTATTTTTCCTGTTGGTTGTATTTTTATACTAGTAAATACACCGTCATTGATGGGTTGATAAGCGAAGGAAATGGTTTCGGATTCACCGATTATTTCGTTGTTTGCGTTCAGAATCTTTATTTGAAGAATATTATCTCACTGAGTTATTCCGCTTACATATGCGTTTATATCTCCATTGCTATTGGTCATGCCTTGGGAAATACTGTTGTTATTGATGTAAACTTCAAATGGCGCATTGGGTAATGTCGGCGCACTTGCCATTATATTAGCGATGTTGTTTTTTTCTATTCCACCAGCAATAGGCGACATGATCGAGATAGTCTCTCCTGCATTTGTATTTTCAGCTGTCCCTACAATGACAGTTTTTTCTCCTATGATAGTATCGTTGATGATATCTGATACCTTGATGGTAAATGTTCACGCTTTTTTGATGGAGAGTCATTTGGAAAATAGTTTTACTCCCTGATCTTGCGGGAGGAAGGTATAAAGTCCATCACTTGGAACCGTATAATCGGCGGTATCGACAATACCTCCAATCTCTATAAAAACATCTCCCTGATAATCTTTGATGATATCTCAATTGGCTTTGACTGCTTTGATGGTGAGATCTACCGCTTCATTTACATTGAAGGAACTTGGCACTACTTCAACAATAAATGCGTCAGGATCAGCTGCATAGGTATGATTGAGCAAAAATCCTGCTCCGAGCATTCCGATACCCAATATACTTGCTATAAGAGTTTTACGTGAAAATTTCATTGTATGGTGATGAAAGATAAAGTGCCTTATTTGGTGTGTGAAGTTATCTCGTTGAGTGATCAGATAGAAAGATTTTTTTGATTGCCATCGTTAAGTTTTGCTACTGCTTCGCTCAGTAATATATCTCTTATCTCTCCTGTAAATGGCAACAATATTATACTCTGACTTTTGTCGACGTTTTTGCTTGGAATTGATTGGATGAATAGCGTATTTGTGTCTGGTTTGTTCCATGTTCGTGTTCCTTGTCCGCTGATATTTTGCGGATCTATACTGATGGTGTCTTTGTCGAAACTTATGGTAAAGTCTATGCTTTTGGGTGTTTCTCATTTTTCTGCTATAAAGATATCTACATATCCGCTATTGGTTTTGTATGCTATATCTCGTCATTTTTCTGTGATAAAGTTTTGTTCTTGGAGAGAAAGTATGCTTGCGGTAAAGAGGTTGGGATTATTGACTACGTAAAAAATTCCTGAAGCAAGAATAGCTGCTCCAAGCAGTGTCATACTGTTTTTTCTCATCATCAAGAATATTTTTTTTATGATCATTATTTGTTTGAATACAATAAAATTTCTAGTTATTTTACTACTAGTAAAATTAGTATGTTTTTAAGGGTGAAAATCAACTCTATTTAGCATAAAGCCTAAAGCCTGCCTATCGGACAGGTAAACTTGAAGCTGAAAGCTAATCATGCTATTCTTTCTTAGTGTTAGTTATATATATTTTATAATTCCACTTGGTCTTTTATGCTTGGAATTTCACATGTGAAACTTATTTCTTCAAGTTTAGATCTCAGTGATGTTTGTGCTGTCCCTTCTCCATGGACGATGAATGTTTTAATTGGCGCTTTCGTAAATCCTTTTGCTCGTCTCATAAGTTGGTCAGCATCTGCATGTCCGGAGAATCCGTTTATTTTTTCTATTTCTGCGTTTACGGCGATTGTTTCTCCCATCAGTCGCACTTTTTTTTCTCATTCTAAAATATATCTTCCTAGTGTTCCGTCTGCTTGATATCCTACGAATAGCAAGGTATTTTTGGAGTTTGAAAGTCCATGCTTGAGGTGATGAGTAATTCTACCTGCAGTACACATACCGTTTCCCGCGATAATGATACAAGGGTCGTTATAAGTATTTAGTTTCATTGAATCTTCGATACTTTCTGTACATTGCAACTGTGGGAACTCAAATGCGTTAGGATATTTATGCAATGCTTCTTCATCAAAAACTTCTGTGTGCTGTTTGAATATTTCCGTTGCTTTGATAGATAATGGACTATCCAAAAATATCTTTTCATCAGGAAAATTTCATTCCTTGATGATGATATTAAAAAAATAGAGGAGTTCTTGGGTTCTTTCTACAGAAAATGACGGAATTAATAATTTTCATCATTTCTCAAAAGTTTCTGAAACATATTTTATTAACAATTCTTTTTTGCCTGCAGTATCTTCATGTTTTCTATCTCCATAAGTGGATTCCATAAATAAATAATCTGCCTCTTGGATCAAGGTTGGATCTTGAATTATAGGCGTATTTCGTTGTCCTATATCTCCTGAAAATACGAGTTTTTTTGTTGCAGTTCATTCTGTCACGAAAAGTTCTATGCTCGCAGATCCCATGATATGTCCGGCGTCTTGAAATATTGCCTGGATATTTTCATTCAGTTTAAATATTTTGGTATATTCAATTGGGCTAAATAATGGTGTACATCCTTTAGCGTCATCCAGTGTATACATAGGAAATCTAGGTGGCAGATGTTGCTGTTTTCTTCTTTTGTTTTCTTGTTCGATATTTTTTTCTTGGATATTTGCACTGTCTTCTAGCATAATTTCAGTGAGATCTATGGTTGCGGAAGTCGCATATATTTTGCCTGTGAATCATTGTTTATGAAGTTTTGGAATCAGTCCGCAGTGATCGATATGCGCATGGGTAAGCAGAACAAATTCAATTTCTTTTGGGTCAAAGAGAAATGGCTCGTAGTTGAGTCTCATTACGTCTTTGGGTCATTGAAACATTCCGCAGTCTACGAGAAATTTTGTTGTTCATGTCCCGCTCTGCTTCACCTCGATATAATAGCATGATCCGGTAACGATTTTTGCTGCTCAACAGAAGGTAAGTTTCATGATTTTGTTTATGGTATAAAATTCACGTAAGTATATTACTCAGATTGTTATCTTTTACAATATCATTGTCTATTTAAAAATTTTTAAACGCTTCGTAGGGCATGTTTTTTAAACGCTTCGCTAGACTTACTTTTGGCATTGCCCCAAAAGTAAGCAAAAGGTCTAGCCAGATGCAAAACTCAGTATGAATATTTCAAATACACATGACCTACCAACTCACCTCAAACCCCCGGTGAATTACCGGGGTCCCCATTTCGGTTCGTTCTAGTTAGCTGTTTCATCTACGATCAGATTACTATCTCGTGGCGTGCATCTGGCGAATGTTATAAAGCAAAAATTATTATCTAAATTTGTACCATGATATATTATATTTTGAATGTGAAATTGAGCTTGATAGTTTTGTCGTGGAGTGGAATCGTGAATTCCATCCAGAATCATCCATTTGTTTTGCATCGTTCAATGAGGTTTTTGTTCAAAAATGGTTCATCAAATACTTCCAAAGGCAGGACAAATCTTGGATTGAAAAACATTATTTTTGCTTTGTTGGAGTTTTCTATAAAGATGAGTACTTGACAGGGAATTGTACGTGGTAAGGTCTCTTCCATTACATAGCTAATTAGTTTTTTCTTTTTAAGCTCTGCGATATCTTCGTGACTGAGATCGAAATTTTCGCAGGAAAAAATTATTTTTTCTGAGATTTTTGACGATTCTGCATCGAATTGTGCGTTGAGCTGCATGGAATCCAAGAAGGATAAAAGTAATCTTTAATAGTGTAGATACTCCTCAGCCATCTCAGTAATCACATCATTTTCAAAATTATATAATCTGACAAAGGTCTGAGATGAGGGATTGGTATCTTGTGGTGTGATGACAATAAATGTCCTTCCTGAGCCTAATGGATTGTGATCTATCCATGTCCCATCGTTTGCGTATATTGATTTTTCTCCACTAGTGTTTTGTGAGGTAATGATCTTTGGTTGGTGCGAATGACCAAAGACGATAATTCTTTTGTCAGAAGCTGGATTCAAAAAATATTGATTTTTTGCTTCATCATCTAATGCTCTTCCATTACCTGCATTGGTTATTGCCTGCATAACGGGCGTGTGTATTGCGACATTATTGAGCAGTTGTCTCTGGTCCCAGGTGTCTTGTATGCCACTATAGAGCTTCATACTGATTGTTCCATCAGAAATTGTTTGATAGGGAAGGATGTCATTTATAGCATAATTACCTGTGAATCCATCAAGGTTTGTTACAATAATTTTCTCATCAAATTTGTTTGCAATCGGATAGGTATTGAGTGCTCTATTCCATATATTCCAATAGAGAAATGCTACTTTTTGATTTGTATCTCATGATATATTCTGTGTTATATTTGGTGGTATATCTCCTGTGGTTATTGGGTTTTGTATCACGTGAAGTACAGCAATTCTCGTGTAAAAATATCCAGGAGGTAAGATGGTTCCTGGAGCAATATCTTGGTTGGAGATTGGATCTGGTGCACAGAAAAAATCGTAGCGATGTCAGTGTTCGATAGCTGTTTTTGGATAGTCGGTTGGTATATATGTCCCTAATCATTGCTGTTTATCTCTTGCTTGATGAATCCCTGGAAGTATGCTATCAATATTTTTTTCGGTGATCGTCAAATCATGATTTCCAGGAATATAGGTAACGATAATTTTTTTATCTTGTATAACAGCATTTAGTATATTAATTACTCCACTGTTGGTAGCTGCGATGCGTTGCATAAAGTCAGCTTGATCTTTGCCTTGATAGGTATCTACATTTGCTGGTACAAACCACTCATCAAAGATATCTCCATTGAGCACAAGTTCTTTTACATTGGGAGATGCTTCTATTTGTTGTAATATGTTTTGCAGGGGAATAAGATTTGCTTTGATCTCGGCATAGCTACTGTTAGCACCCAGATGAATATCACTCATGACCACCAGCATATTTCTTTCGTGTCCACCATTACTAAAAGGATGTATTGTAGTGAAATTACATCATGAAAGTAAAATCAAGAAAGATGCTATTGCACATCCTCATACCATTTTCGTGAAATTTTTCATAGGAGTATTTATGGGGGTAAAAGTGATACATTGTAGGTTTTGGATGATTCATTATCAAATACGGTATTGAGTTGTGTGGCATAAATTTTTACATTCCCAAATATTTCAGCGCTCCGTAAACAAGAAAAACTGGTCGAACGAGTGCTTTCAAAAGTCCGAGTACTCCTATCCGAAATGTTGTTGCCGTTCAAATGAAGTAGATTGCAGCTCCGATAAGTCCGAAAAAGTAGAGTGCTCATGCAGATCATCATTTTTTGTAGATTCTTTTGTGGCTGCATTCAGTCATTATTGCTTCCGGTACTTTTGCACTGAATTTTGCAGTGATGTTTGCTGTCTTTTTCTTCGCTGATGTTCTTTTAGTTGGCATGATATATGTATAAAAAAATAAAATACTTTTAATGACTCTTTTCACTTCCTATCCGTATATATAACAAAAATGCTGGAATTATGTAGGGAAAAATTCCATAAAAAGTATCACTAACTGAATGGGATCTGCTATCTATGAAAAGAAAAATATGGATACAGAAGACGATAAAAATTATGAAGATACTTCGTCATTGCCATGATATCGGAATATAGATCCGACCTAGTTTTTTGAGTCGTGGAGTTTTCATGTATTTGAGTGTTTTTTGTTCTTCGTTTCCGGTGAGGTATCTCATAATGAATATTTATACTATAAAAAACCTATGTACATATATACTTAGATTGATTTCTTTTACAATAATATTTTTTTCGTTATGAACATTTGTTCGTGTTTATTGATCTTAGTATTTAAAGAGAGAGATTCTTTTCTACATTAAAAAAGCCCGGAAACCGGGCTAATAGATGGTTTAATTCATTTCATTTCTACTATTTCTTTGATTGCCTTATCGACCGGATGAGAAGTGGAAATCATTCCGATATTATAACAACATCTGCCATATGGAGCACATACTGTTTCATGCAATTCACGTCGATTAGTTATTAGGACAATCTTTTGCGAATAAAATTCGCTGATGGTATTGTAAAATCTTTCAGTGGATATTCTATCGCTAAATCTGGCTGAATGGAAGGGAGAAATAGCATCTTGTAAGATAATTATATCATAGATGTTTTTTGCCAATTTCTCTTTTGCTTCTTCCATGTTTGTGATATAATCAGCACTAACATTTAACGAATTCAAGATATTAACAAATTCTGTTGTAAAGTCTGCAATTATTAGGGCCTTTTTCATATTTTTTCCTCCTTTTATTTTAGGTAATGTTTTTGTTTTCTAAAATTATTTATATACTTTTATATTATAAAGTCAAGTCTATTTATCTAATTCTTTGCTATCTCACAAATAAATACTTCGCCTTATTCGCATTATGCTCTTCTAGTGTACTTCCGTAATGGATGTTCCCCTGCATATCATGCAGATAATATAAGTAATCAGAACTTTGTGGATGCAATACTGCGTTGATACTTTTTCGTGTCGGATTGGAGATTGGTGTCGGTGGTAATCAGCGAACTTGTCTAGTGTTGTAAACGTTATTTTTGTCACTGACATTTCTTGCGATGACTGCTGGAGTGCATGAGGCATATGAATTTTTGAGTCCATAACATAAGGTGATATCTGCGTCGATCTTCATTCAGATTTCTAATCTTTTGAAAAATATTCCTGCAACGGTTGCTTTGTTATCATTGTTTTTTTCCTCTTTTTCTAGTATGCTTGCAAGAATTATGGTTTTATAAAAATCTGTCGGATTGCTCACTTTGCTTCGTACTCTTGTATTGAACGTCTGTAATTGTTTGCTTACTAATTGTGGAATCAATGGTTTGTTTTTGTCTACATTGTATGTATCAGGATACAAAAAACCTTCAAGGGTTTTTAATTTTCAATTTTCAATTTTCAATTTTCAATTATCTAAAAATGGATAATTCTGCTGATTTTCTGCTATGGTGATAGGATTGGTTGTGAAGGCTACATATTCGCCGGGTTGGATATATCATTTTCTCGCTAATGCTTCATCGATATCGTAGACGGATCGTCCTTCCAAAATTGTGAGACGAAGATAATCTTTTTCTGATCCTTTTAATATCTGTTGGATTAATTCTGACTTGGTATAATTTCCACTGAAGGTATAACTCCCTGCTTCGAGTTTGGAAAATGAAATATCTTTGTGAGAGAAGAGATATAATTTTATGCGAAATTTTTCTATAGTGCCAAGCTGATTGAAAATTTTAGAGACATTTTCTCCTTGCTCTATTGTTATTTTTGTGTTGAGGGTGATTCTTTTCGTGAAAAGATAGATGAGAAGAATAAGCACTATAAGTAATATTCGTCTTCAGATTTTAATTTTTTTCTTTGTGGGGTTCATATTCTTCATTACAAAATAAACGTAGAAGTGATAACTATATCATTCATAAATTCAATTAATTGATTACGAATTGCGGATTGCGGATTTTTCCTTGATACTCATGTCTTGATACTTTGTCTGAATTTTCTTCTTGAAAAAAAACTAAAATACTTTATGCTGTTGCCTCACAAAAATACCGACTGTTTTCGAAATCTACAATCACTTCATTTCATTCGTGCTTCTAGTTTCTCAAATCGCCGGTATAATCTCGACATCATAAAAACTATCAATACTTCAAGTTTTTATTGTGTCTCGAATATTTTTTTATCTTATATAAACTGTATTGTTATGTGATTATTTGGAAGTAATGAGAAAAAGTATGTATACTTTTTTGGTGAAACAAAAGGTCTCGGGAAAGACATGCTAGGAGGAAAATGAAAAAATTTATCTGAGATGGTGGAGATGGGGTTGCCTATTCCTAGCGGATTTACTATCACAACGGAAACATGTGATCTCTATTACAAAAGTAATAAAACGTATCCACAAATAGTGTTGGATCAGATTGAAGAAAAACTTCAACAATTGGAAAAGGTTATGGGCAAAAAACTTGGAGATCCACTAGATCCATTGTTGGTTTCTGTTAGATCCGGAGCTGCTGATTCTATGCCAGGAATGATGGATACTATCCTCAATCTCTGACTCAATGATGAATCCGTGCAAGGATTGATAGCAAAAACACAAAACCCAAGATTTGTACGAGATAGTTATAGAAGATTTTTGCAAATGTTCGGTGATGTAGTAATGGAAGTTCCTCATCATGATTTTGAACTTGCTCTTCAATCCATCAAAGATGCGAAAGGAGTGAAACTTGATACCGAGCTTGATGTAGTTGATCTTCAGAAAGTCGTTTCTTTGTATAAGGAAGCAATCCAAAAAGCTACCGGAAAATCATTTCCAAGCGATCCAAGAGAACAATTGCATATGGCTATTGATGCAGTATTCGGCTCTTGGAATAATGATAGAGCTATTATCTATAGAAAAATCAATGATATCAAATGATTGCTCGGAACAGCTGTAAACGTCCAAGCGATGGTGTTTGGAAATATGTGAGAAACTTCAGGCACTGGGGTATGCTTTACGAGAAATCCATCCACGGGAGAACATAAATTTTACGGAGAATTTTTGATGAATGCGCAAGGTGAAGATGTAGTTGCTGGTATCAGAACTCCTATGGAAATACAAGAGCTTGATAGAGTAATGCCTGATTGTTACAAAGAACTTGTAGAAATTTATCAAGGACTAGAAAAACATTATAGAGATATGCAAGATATGGAGTTCACTATCCAAGAAGGAAAACTCTATATCCTTCAGACGAGAAATGGGAAAAGAACAGCTGCTGCAGCGATCAAAATGGCGGTAGATATGGTTCATGAATGACTTATTGATGAAAAAGAGGCAGTACTTAGAGTAAAACCTGAACAACTTGATAGCTTGCTTCACAAACAAATAGATCCAGAAGCGAAAAAAACTGCTGAATTGATCACCAAATGACTTCCTGCTTCACCAGGAGCTGCTGTAGGACAAATTGTTTTCACTGCGCAAGCTGCTCACGATCGAGCTGAAGATGGTAAAAAAGTTGTTCTCGTGAGAACAGAAACATCACCGGAAGATATTATCGGAATGATAGCTTCTCAAGGTATTTTGACCGCTAGAGGAGGAATGACTTCTCATGCTGCGGTTGTCGCTAGAGGAATGGGAAAAAGTTGTGTCGCTGGAGCCGGAGAGATTGTTGTCGATGAAAAAGCTAAAACGCTTATTGTTAAGTGAAAAATATATAATGAATGAGATATGATTACTTTAGATTGATCTACAGGAGAAGTATTTGCTAATGCGTTAGCGGTTATCGATCCAGAATTGAGCGGTGATTTTGGTACGCTTATGACTTGGGCTGATAATTACAAAAAATTGCTTGTGAGGACAAATGCTGATACGCCTCATGATGCTGAAGTAGCAAGAAAATTTGGAGCGCAAGGAATTGGACTTTGTAGGACAGAACATATGTTTTTTGCAGAAGATAGAATCAAGGCAGTGAGAGAAATGATTCTTGCTGATGATGTCGCAGGGAGAAAGAAAGCGCTTGCAAAATTACTTCCTTATCAAAAAGAAGATTTCATCTGAATCCTTAAAGCTATGGCTTGATTACCCGTTACTATTAGATTCTTAGATCCCCCATTACACGAATTTTTACCGCAAGAAGAAAAAGATATCGTTGGACTTTCCCAAGAAATGGGAGTCAGTCTTGAAGTTTTGAAGAAAAGAATCGAAGCGCTTCATGAATTCAATCCTATGCTTGGACATAGAGGATGCAGATTGGTCGTTACGTATCCAGAAATCGCAGAAATGCAAACTGAAGCGGTGATTTCTGCGGCATGCGAACTCAAACAAGCGGGAGTAGATGTGAAACCAGAAATCATGATTCCATTGGTAGGATTCAAAGCAGAATTTGATTTCAATGCTGAAATCGTCAGAAGAGTCGCAACAGAAACGATGGCAAAATATGGTGTACAGGTTGATTACAAATTGGGAACTATGATCGAAGTGCCTAGAGGAGCGGTGACAGCCGACAAAGTCGCTGAGACTGCAGAATTCTTTTCATTCTGAACTAACGATCTTACTCAGATGACTCTTGGATTTTCAAGAGATGATGCAGGTTCATTCATCAAAGAATATGTGAACAAAAATATTTTTGAAAAAGATCCATTCCAAACATTAGATACTGAAGGAGTTGGTCAGCTTGTTCAAATGGCAGTTGATAAGTGAAGAAGAACTAGACCTGATATCAAACTTGGTATTTGTGGAGAACACGGTTGAGATCCGATGTCTATCGCATTTTGTCATAAGGTTGGGTTGAATTATGTAAGTTGTTCACCATTCAGAGTACCTATTGCAAGATTGGCTGCTGCACATGCAGCGCTCAAAGCTTAGCTTTGAGAATGAAAAATGAAAAATTAATAATGAAAAATGTTGGAATTAGTTTTATATAAATATTTTTATTAAACGCTCCGCTTGGTCTACTTTTTTACTTGATTAAAAAAGTAGACAAAAAAATCAAGACCGACCAAACGCACGAGGTCGGTCAAAATTGCTAATAATATATTTTTTCCAGCTTTAGAAATTCGACACGAACTTTTTGCTATGAATGTATATTGATAAATATTTGTTTTATTTTTGTGAAATAAAAATAAAAAAAGCGTCGGAATAATACTTCCGACGTTTTTTTATAACGAAGATTAATTAATACTCCCATTTTTCTTTTCTGATGTAATGGAACCCATTTTCTTTGGGAAATGGATTTCCCCATACTTCAATCAAATTAGTTTTCGGAAACCATTTGTCTACAACAATGGCAATTTCCTCTGCGAAAGTCTCTCTTACTTTTTGAGTGCGTTCATCTTTTTCGTTGAAGGTGAATCGTACATGGATTTCTCCGTCGTATCCTCCAGCTTCTCTGAAAATGAGAACAGAAACCTCGCTTGTCGTTAATTTCATTTCGGGGATGGCAGCTACTGCCTCTCTTATTGCTGTCTTGAATTTTCTGCGGAATCTCCTTCTGATTCTGGGAACTCCTAAAATTTCTATTAGTGGCATAAATTTTTGTTTTAAATGATTTGTTTAATTTGTGTTTATTAAACATATATATATTTGACTTAAAGTCAATACTTATGCTTTTGGGTAGTTTTTATAAAAAAAGCGTCGGGAAAATACTCCTGACGTTTTATGTGGTTTTTGTGATTTACTTTTTAGGAGTGAATTCTATGTGACAAAATGAGTCACCCCACTTTCCTATCTTTGCTACATTCCAGTGTTTCTTGAATTCCTGCAGAGCAGAATTAGCAGCTTTTTGACTTTGTATAGACCAGTTCTTATTTGGTCGTCTGATATCACTGCTATGTATAGTAAACGTTCTCTCTTTGAGAAATCCTTTTGGGTATTGAGCGTGTTGAGTAACGAGCGCATCATTTATACCCTTGATTATGAGATCAACGTTCATTTTTTTTGCTTCAATAAGTTTTTTAACTTCTTCAGCAATTTTTTCTGGACTTAATGGTTTTACTTTCATGCTTTTTTTTATTTTAGTGATTGTTTTTTTGTGTTTGTGTACATGTAATGATTTTCTTATAAAAATCAATTGTTTGTGTTTTTTCTTGACTTTTATTGTATTTTAGTTAAAAGTTTTATCACAAAAAACAAAAATTAATATTCACAAAAATTATTTACTTATGAAGAGAATTGCTGCAAAGTTCAAGAAAAGACTAAAAAGACCTAAGATTGTCTATCAACCGAATCCGAAATCACACATTCCGCATACTATAAGTATGCCTACCAATGTATTCTACGAAAAATTTGAGCATCATCTCCAGAACAATCAAACTATTGTGCCTGTTGTTGATGATAAATTAACATGGAAATTGCTGGTAAAATACAATCCAACATTTATTAAACTGAAATTGGATATCATCAAACTTGAGAGTCGCAACTTCCCTGATAAAGCATGGGATAATGTTGCCAATCGTTTGGTACGCGTTCTGAAACAGTATCATGAGTCGGTGATCGTAAGTAAAAAACCTTAACTTATTTATCAATGTTTAACTTCCGGTATGTCTGGAAGTTTTTTTTAATTGCACCCAGGTGTAAAATCTGTACTGTAGTGATTATGTGAACGTATCTTGGACAAAATTTTCTTATTGACTCTAAAATCAGAAGCTATATCGCTGATAAAATTTCGGTATTGTATCGTGAATGTGAATGCAAAGCATTGATAGAAATTGGGCCTGGAAAGGGAGCTATCACGAAATTGATCCAGGATATTTCTGATCATTTTTTTGTTATCGAAAAAGACGTGAATTTAATTCAGAATTTAGAATTTAGAATTCAGAATGAAAATAAAATTCAGAATTTAGAATTAATTAAATGAGATGTTCTTGAGGTGGATGTGGAAAGAATTTTGGAAGAAAAGAAATTGAGTCCGAAAAAGACCTTAGTCGTATGAAATTTACCGTATTATATTACGTCCCCGATATTGAGAAAGTTTTTTTGAAACTGAGAACAGAAATATGCGTGAGGAATATTTATGGTGCAAGATGAAGTAGGTCAGAAGCTTAGAAGCGATGCCAAGAAAAAATCATATTTACGACGATTGCTTAATTACGCATATGACGTAACCTATCTTAAATGAGTACCTGCCAAGTGTTTTAAGCCCGTGCCTAAGGTCAAAAGCGCTTTAATAGAATTGAAAATTAAAAATTGAACATTGAAAATTGAACGAGATAAGCTTATCGAGTTCTTGGAATTATTTGCGCCGTTTAGCAGGAAAACGTTGGGAGCGATACAAACTATGCTCAACAAACGTTTCGCAATAAAAGCTCTCCCGAGAAGTCGGGATCGCGATAAAATGATAAAATTTTCTATTCCAGAAAACTTGCAGAAGAAGAGGTTGGAAGAATTGGATTGGGAAAATATAGTGACTATCTTGGTTTCTTAGCATGGATTCCGGCTGCAATGCCTAATGCCAGAATGATGCTTTATGGTTTATTTTTGCTTGAATATCATAGCCAAGCGAGTACTATGGTTTCAGATTTAATTTTTAAATTTTTCGATATGAGTGTTCTCGTTTACAACGGAGAAAAATTTCAGAGAAGCAAGGTATGGTATCTCGTATTTGCTGTTATTTTTGCGAGCGTATTTATTGTTTCTATTCTCAATAGTAATATTGTCGGGGCGGTATTGATTTTCTTTTTGTTGGGGGGATATTTTTATTATTCTACCATCAATAACCAAGTCATCAAAGTTACTCTAGATAAAAATCAGCTTATTATAGGGAATAAAGCGTATCCACGAAATTCATTTCGCTGATATGTGGTAGAGATTTATCCTAAGACCCAACAGATAAAAAATATTGTTTTTCTGACTACAAAATCACATATGATCTATACCTTTGATGATTCGCTCGATACTATTAGATTGTTTCTTCTAGAGCTTGATGGGTATTTGCCTATGCTTGGCGATTATCATCAGACTTCTCTTGAAAAATTTTCTAGAAGAATTAAACTTTAGCTCCCCTCGATTTTTCGAGGGTTCGTGTAATTTACTTCGTGTAATTTACTTCGTGTAATTTACTTTGTGTAATTTACTTCGTGTAATTAATTACTAATTACCATGTATTACGTACGAAGTGCAAATTACGTTCGCCTGAGCGAACAAATTACAATTTATTATTAGTCATTTAGTAAAATGGTTTCTTCACATAGATTAGTTATCAAAGATGCGGCATGGCAGTTGATAGGAAGGATTATCAGCGCTTTGTTTGGATTTGTGACAATCAAAATTATGACTCCCTATCTGTGACCTTTGCAATATGGAGATTATTCTACAATTCTCAAATATTTTGCAATCTGGACCGCTTTGGCTGATTTGTGATTGTATGTGTTGGCAGTGAAACGTTTGTGAGCTATCAAAGAAGCAAATAAAGATCCAGATGCTAAAGAATTGAAAAGTGAATATGGGAAGTTTGTCGGTACGAGATTGATTATCATGACTGTGGTATATGTTGTCGCTATCGTAGTCGCCTACTTACTTCCTGCGTATACATCAAATCCGTATCTGGTTCGATGATTGCCATTTGGTATGATTTTTTCTGCGAGTTTTATGTTTGCGTGAATTCAGCAATTACCGCTTCAGATTTTTTGGAGAATGGATCAATTGAGCTGGACATTGATCACTGCTAGACTTTCTCAGATAGCTATCCTCGTGCCTGTAGTATTCTTCATTTTTAAGGATATGACGTTCAATGGCAGTACGGTTTCTTTGATTGCATTCTGTTGCATTATGTTTTCTGTTGTCGCAAGTTCTATTGGGCAAAATATAGAAATCCATTTTAGGTCGAGGAAAATTTTACCGCTCAAGATAAAATTTGATTGGAAATTTACCAAGGACATTATCATAAAAAATCGGCAATATGGAGTTTCGTACTATCTTAGTAGTTTTCATACTTTGATTGTGCTTCTGTTTTTGTGATGGTTTTATCCCACATCATCAGGGCATGATTATACTGGTATTTGGGCGCTTTCTTTGACTTTAATAGAGATTTTGCTTATTATTCCGTCATCACTAGGAAATAGTTTGCTCCATAAAATATCAAGTTATTCACTGATTAATAAACGCAAAAGTATCGGCAATCTTCTCCTGCTTATCTTCTGGATAGGATGACTTATCGCGATCAATTTCTGGCTTTTTGCTGATCAAATCATTCTTGTGGTGTCTTGAAAAGCGTTTTTGGGAAGCTTCGCTACATTGACTGCTCGATGATCCAATCAAGTGCTTCCGTTTCTCGGTATAGTGCTTTTACGAAGCTTTATTAAACAAGTCTATAACTATCTTTTTGTCTCTGTAGATAAACAAAATGTACTTTTGCCGATCAATTTAATCTGAGTGTTGATTGGTATTCCTCTCTGAGTACGAATGATACCAAAATATGGATTATTTGGATGAGCAGTTACTCAACTTACTATAGAATTCATTTTTATGCTTGGCGCTATTCGAATAGGAAAAAGAAAAAAAGTACAGCCTGTGTTTTCTTTGAAAATATGACGAAGACTGACTTTTATTTTGATGGGTATGTCTACTTTAGGCTATGCAATCACCTATTTCCGACATATAAATGTTTTACGATTTTTTATCGTGGCTATAGCGCTTAATCTTCTTGCTATTTATATTTCTCTTCCAACTATCAAAAAGATCGCTAAATGATTGACGGTAGAAGATACTATAAATCCTACTCTTTAGCAGGTACGAGAGATAGGGATATTTTTAGCTTATTGTCTTCTACTACATTACTCTCTATTTTTACTTTTACTACATCACCAACAGCATATTTTTTTAATGCTTGTTTGTCTTCGACTTTAATCCTTCCGTTGATTGTTCCTTCTTTGTTGAGTGTCACGTATGCTACTTTATTCTGGATGCTATTTATCATTCCGTTATATTCTTTTCATAGCTCGAAATAATTATTGTTCTCTGTACTGAATAATGTAGCTTGATTGGCTTTTTTTTCATCTTCTGATTTTTGTTTTTGGTCTATTTTCTCTTGTTCTTTTTTAATTTGATCTTCTCTGTACTTCATAAAATTTTCTTTCAATCATTTTTCAGCATCTCTTCAAAATTCAAAAATATCGATTATTTTTTTCAAATCTTCTTGTTTGATTTTTTTAATAATAAGGAAGTGATTTTCTGTAGAAAATCCACAAATTCTTGGGGGAAGAGGAGTAGGACTATACATATAAAGATCTCCACTTTCAAATATTTGAAAAATTCAATAACCTCCTATACCTGCAGATATTTGTTGTCCACCACTAAGTTCTTTTCCGAGCGCAAAGATAAATCCTTCGTTATTGAATCTGGAGAATCTGCCTTTGGCTAGAAGAACATTGGCTTCATTTTCTTTTCTTTCATTCTCTTTTTGTTGCGTTTCATGTCCATTTTTTATTTCTAGTTTTTTTAGTTCTTCTTCAGAGAGTACTTCAAATCCTGTACGTCCAGGTGTTTCAAAATATTTATAAATATTGTCTATCGGCACTTTACGATGAAGACCGAATAATGTTTTGTGACTAACTTCTCTATCCGCTCCTGCAAATTGATAATGTTTGCTATCCGCTTTATCTACAAAATCTACAAATCTTTGTATCTGATCTTTAAATTTTGGATGCAAAACACCAAGTTCATCAAGGAGATCGAAGATAATATGAGTACTGGATGCCGGTTTGGCAATATTTTTCGCTCAATCAGATTTATCATGTTCATCTGCGATCGCTAATGCATTGAACAATGAATTATATGATTTCCCTTTGTGTGTTCCTGATAAATGAAATATTTTTTTTATCACTACTTCTAATCCGTTTCGTGTTCCTCATGAATCATATTCAAATCATTTCTCCCCCCTTTCTCCATGGGATACTGATTTTCTAGTATATTCAATATTTTCACCCTTTTCGTTTTTGAAAAATTTTGCTAATTGCAGCAGTTTGAATCATGCTTCTTTATCAATATCGCTTCAACCATGATTGGTAATTTCTTTATTGAAAAGACGTTTTATCGCTTCATAGACTTTTTTTTTGAATTCTTTTTCCAATGTTTCATCAACTGTTTCAATCTCATATTCATATGATTTTCGTTTTTTGCGGATTTCATCGTCTTTCATTATTAGTTTTAGTATGTCTGTTTTTGATTGACTTCCAAAATATTTTTTCCATATTTTATGTTCAAATTTTTCTTGTATTCGAGTTCTAAAGTTCTTCATATATCCTATGGCTTTTTCGTTTTGCTGATCGACAAAATATTGTAAAGCATCTGAAATCTCTTTTGTTGTTTCTTGCTTTTTTCTTTCGCTTTCTGGAAGATCAAGAACCCATTCATTCAATTCTTCCATAGTATCAAATCTTGGTTTCATCTTGTTCGCATTTGAATTTTCTTTTTTTATTTTTAAAATAATTTTTTTCTTCCCTATAAGTCTTTCCATGTTTTTTTCCTTTAAAAAGTAAATCATATACCTATATTATATCCAGAGTTAAATATTTTGCAAATTTTTAGGCTATTTTCTTTTTTTATGAAAACATTAGCTATAGAAACTAGTTGTGATGATACGTCTGTAGGGATAGTTAGTTTTAACTGACAGACTTTTACTGTTGATTCGCTTTTGGCGTATTCGCAGATTGATGATCATCAAAAGTATTGAGGCGTAGTTCCCGAGATTGCATCTAGGTTACATTCAGATAAAATTATTGAAGTTGTGAAAAATATCGGTCTGGATAAGATTAAAGATGTGGACTTTATCAGTGTCACTGTGCATCCATGATTACCCGGTTCGCTCGTGGTCGGCAAAGCCGTAGCTTCATTGCTAGCCAGCTATTTCGCTAAACCGCTTGTCCAAGTAAACCATATTTATGGACATCTTTTTTCACTTTTACTTGAAAGAAATATTTCAGATATACAATTTCCGCTTGTCGTGCTGACTGCGAGTGGTGGACATAACGATATCTACTGCGTAGAGATGCAAGATTTAAGATCCAAGATGCAAGAATCAGATAGTATTCATGAATCATGAAACATGCATCATGCATCATCGTGAATTGAAAATAATTTATGAATGGTTTGTCATAACTTTTGATGATACAAAATTGCTAAAGTGGGATATACGTTGGATGATGCGGCGGGAGAGTGTTTTGATAAGGTTGCGAGAATGCTTGGCGGTCCGTATCCTGGAGGACAACGAATTTCAGAAAAAGCGTCGAAAGGTGGAAAAATGGAAACGTTGAAAAATGGAGAAATCTCTAAATTAATCAGATTTAAAAGAATATTTCTTTCAAAGGACAATTTTGAATTCAGTTTTTCTGGTATGAAAAGTCAGGTATCTTTTCTTCTGAAGAAATTAGCTCAAAGCTGAAAGCTCAAAGCTGAAAGCATTCCAGAGCAATTAATTTGCGATATTGCGTATGAGTTTCAAGAAGCGGTTGTGGAGGTTATGGTAAAAAAATTGGTGAGAGCAGGAATTGCTTTTGATGCGAAAACGTTATGATTGGCTGGAGGTGTGTCGTGTAATGATCGCTTGCGAGAATATTTAAATGAATATTGAAAATCAAAAATTGAACATTGAAAATTATTGAGGCCGATGAAAAAAATCTATTCGATGGATAATGCCGCGATGATCTGATTAGCTGGAATACTTCAATACAATGAAGAATTAAGAATTAAAAATTAAGAATGATGGTGTCTGTTTTTTTTATGGACTATCGTCGGTATATAGTGTAGTGATTGATAATATCCACCTTTTTATTTTTCCCTTATAAAAAAAGAGGCGAATAATATCCGCACGTACAAAAAAACTTTTTTATTGCGTCTCATCATAGAATAACTTTATACATTTATCAAGATCTCTGATCAAATTAAGTTCTAATGCTTGTTTTGGTGTTGCTCGTTTATGTCATTTATGTTCGTTGGGATTAATTGTAACATTTGGTTGGATATCGAATTTTTTGTGGAACATATGATAGATGAAATCATAATCTGGATATTTTACAAATAGTTTACCAAAATATTCTGCGCTTTCTATATCTATCTGCGTTTCTTCTTTTCATTCTCTTTGCATCGCTTGCATTGGACTTTCTCCTGCATCCACTTTACCAGCTGGCACTCAATATGTGTTTCATTCTGGCTTATGATCCTGTCTGTGTAAAAGCAAAATTTCGTTCTTGTGATTTTCTACAAAACAGCTTACTACCTCAAATTTTGGAGTAAATTTTTCTGGTCTATTTTTGTAAATCATTTTTTGTGATTACTGAAAAAGTTAAAATATAATAGATTATTTTTTATTTTAGTTTCTATTTGTGTTTGTTTACTGAATAGTAAATTATTAGTCGTTGATTGATTGTACAGTGATATCAAATATCAAGTTTTTGCCTGCTAATTCGTGGTTTGCGTCGAGAGTGATTTCTTTGTCTTCGATAGCATATACGGTGAATGGTTGTCCATTGGATGCCATTAGTTTCATGCCTTTTTCTAATTTATCTGCGTCTGGAATTTGCTCGCGAGGGACTTTGATGATGTTTTTGTCGCTTCGCTCCCCGTATGCGTCTTTGGCTTCTATGTGAATTGTTTTTGTTTGTCCTATACTCATCCCTTCTACACCTTTATCAAATCCTGCAATCATTTGTCCTGCTCCTACTGCAAATGATAATCCTTCGTTGTAATTTCTTCCTGTTTGATATTTTCCGCAAGCTTTAGCGATTTCTTCTATGCTTGTATCAAATATTGTTTCTTCGTCTAATCTTCCGATATAATGGACGGTAATTTTATGTCATTTTTCTACTTTTTTACCTGATTTGCCTTTGGTATCAGCTTTGGAGAGATAGTCTTTGATTGCATTTGCGCACATGGTTCATGTTGAAGAAGATAAAGAAGTTGTCGATGCTGTCTCTTGTATTGGTGATTTTTGCCCACATCATGTGAGTCCTAGAATACTTAACGACAAGATGGATAGTGCAATAATTTTTTGGGTATAGCTACTGTACATCATTTTTTTCTGTAAAATGATAAAAGTGGCATTACTGTAGTTATTTCGTTATTGTTTTCAAACCATATTTTACTCTCATTTTTTTTTGCAAATGCAGTTAAAATCACTATAAGAATTATATACGTCATAATTTGGCTTTATTTTCTGAAATCTTTTGATTCTATTTTTGTTGGATTTAGCATCTTATCTATCTTCATGAAATCATTATTTTCTAAATCAGTTTTCAAGTTTATATTGATGATCATAGCGCTTTTAGCTATTTTCTTTATCGGAAGGATTAGTGCGAGCATTCCCAATGATTATGTAGCAAATTACGAAATCAAAGCAGATTATGATAAAATTCTCTGAATTTTCGTCGAGATCGATGCTGCGACCAAAATTTGAAATCAGATTCCTCAAAGTAAATTTGCTGAACTTAATGTAAGTTTTCAAACGGTTTTTCCAAAATTTCCTCAAGATTACGCATTCAAGGTTACCTACCAGCAATGTTTGGATATTACTCAATGATTGATTGCCTATACGAGTACTGATTATCAGACAAAACTTGGATCGTTTATGACCAATTGTTATAAGCCATTCAGTGATATTGTCAAAAAAGTAAATTCAAAATATACTGTAGTCGCTAACGCAAAAATTTCACCACAATCATGACCTGCTCCATTGACGGTGACGTTTGATGGAAGATGAAGTATAGATCCATCCAATGATACTATTCCTTCCAAAAATTATTTTCGATATTATAGAGATACAGATGGCAATGATACCACTATCGGTGTATGACCCGTTGTAAATACGACATTTGCCGCTCCTGGAAATTATCAAGTACATTTGACGGTCAGGAGTTCCAATAAAGCTACTGATGGAATTTTTGATGGAGAAAAAACTATCTCTATTGATGTGTTGCCAAAGACTGCGAATATCGTTGTCTATGCTAATGGACAGAAATTAGTCAAAGATAGTAAAATAAAAATAGGAATCCAAGAAGCTGAGAGAGGAGTTATTTTTGATGGATCAGCTACTTTACCGATGGGAGGAAGACAAATTCTTACCAATAATCGGACCGTTAGCTCCAAGGAATGATTTAGTTTTTCTAAAGATGGTGATGGTAAACCTGGTGTGGTGAGACTTGTTTTGCCAGGACAAGGTGAATACAAACTTGAGCTTACCACTACTGATAATGAAGCCAATAAAATAACAGAAACATTTTATATTCTGGTTTCTGATCCTGTTGCGATCATTAAACAACAACCTGACCAATGAAATACATCTATTGTGTTTTCTTTTGATTCAAGCCCTTCTTATTCTATAGTTTCCAGTCTTAAACTTTTTACGCGAGAAATTTTTGATCAGAATGGGAATAAAATAGAAACTTTTCAAGGGAAATCCATTAAACAACAGTTTAAAAAACCAGGTGTGTATACTGTAAAATTGACTGTTGAAGATGAACTTGGGCAGACCAATACCGATTCTATATCTGTCTATGCTGAATCTACAGATCCTATTCCACAGTTTACCATTACTCCTAGCAGTAATCGAAAAAATCCTTCAGAATTTATTTTGGATGCTTCTGTAAGTTCTGATTTGGATAAGACCAATGGCTATGATACCCTTGCATATGAACGATCGTTTTCTGATGCTGCCAAAACTAAAATCGTTACTACGGAAAATAATAATGAGAAAATAAAAGTCCAATTTGATGCTCTTGGCAAACATACCGTCAAGCTTACGGTAAGAGATGATTATGGAAAAATGACTGATATATCAAAAGATATAGAAATAAAATCTATTCTCAGACCTGAAATATTCGTTGTTCCTATTGCTACTCCATGGGGAAATCCTATGAATTTTTTGGTAAAATCTAATCAACCTATCGTTAACTATCAATGGGATTTTGCTGATCAAGATACAAGAACCATTCAAACAGATAAAATCGCTCACACCTATAAAAAATCTGGTATCTATAAGGTTGTGCTCAAAGTGAATTGAGCTGATGGTATGGAGAATGAAGTAAGCAAGAATGTGTTTGTAGGAGAAAAAAATTATCCTGTTGCAGCATTTACCATCCTTGATAAAAATTGAGATATTCAAACTCAGAGTGATGAATGTCTTGATGGAGAAACTTCTTCAGGTGTTTTAGTCCCTGCGTATAGGTTAGATAGATATCAGGAATTTACTGTTAATCCTTCTTTGTCCGTCAACACCAAATGAGAAAAAGCATGACTTCAATTTTTCTTTCATCCAAAAGATGGAGAAATTTTCAAACAAGATACTTTTAGGTATAAGTTCAATGAATTGTGATGTTCGTATATGGATTTTACTGCAGAAGATACAACGATCTCTAAAAGTGATACGGTCAGAATATATTTTAAAATAGTAAATGCTTTGCCCAAACTTGATAATATTGTGCTCTTTTTTCCTCAATATGGAAATGAAATGGGTGTGGGATTTAAAGAAAATAATGCTAAAGATATTTTCAACGATACGTTTGATCCTTTGATTGTCAAAGTAAACGCTACCAATCCTTTGGATCCTGATGGATTTATCTCCTATTATAAATGGTACTATTATTACAAAGATGATCCAAGTAGAGCAATGGAAACCAAAATTACTCCAGGAAATATTCCGTATGTGTTTTTTTCACTTCCAAGAGTGCCGGGCGAATTCATGTTTGGTGTGACTATGTATGACAATGATGAAGGTCAACAAAGCAATGAAGATATTATTTGAAATGGTCCTTTAGTATTTTTTCCGCCTGATGTTACTAGACCAGATATTCCTCTTGTTACATTAAAATCTGATTCTGCAAGCGTAGAAATTGGTGATGAGGTGACTTTTGATGTGATATCAAAAATAATCTCTGATAGACCAGATTTTATCAAAGAAAGAACTATCCAATATGATTTTGATGGTGATGGGACATGGGATCTTACAACAAAATCTGATCATGTTACCTACATATATACCAATCCTAATGAACTGTGATATAGACCAAGAGCAGCAGTGTTGTATAGAGGATATAAATGAATAGGCGTCTGAGGTACTATTGTCGTAAAAAACGGACTCAAACCAATGCTTTTATCTGATACGTTTGAAAAACTCGCTATTTTTAGGGATGTAAGTCTAGGCGATATTGTCAACAAAAAAATCTGTCTCAGTATCAAAGATTGTAAAAATGATTCATGATTTGTGATCCTTACGGGTGACGCCTTTACTTTTGTTTATCCTGATTTTGGTAAATATTTCATCTCTATGGAAGTGACGGATAAATATGCAAATATGGCCGATAAAAGGCGAACATTAAATTTGACGACTGGTGAAGCTAATGCAGGTGATTTCCATATTTTATCTATTCCAAAGGTTTCTATCGCTAGTGGTGCAATCGATTTCTTTGTTTGAAAAAATCTTAATAACAGCATTCTATTGTACATTGCTTATGATGATTCTAGAGGAACTTGTTATGTGGATACGGATATTGCTTTTGATAGTAATGGGGATGGTGTCAAAGACAATGATAAAGATTTTTTGTGCAATGAATTATATCTCAAAAAATACGAACCAAGATACGAATCCGTTGTAGGGAGAATCTATTATACAAAACCAGACGCTACTTTAGTTTCCAAAGACTTTACGGTTTCGTTTTTGGATTTTGAAGCAAACTTAGATCCAGAAATGACCATCGTTTACAAACAAGTTAATGACTTTATCAACACTATGCAAGATATTTGATCTACTGGTGATCAAAGCGCTTTTAGAGCGCTTATGGTAGGACTCAGAGATGGATTGATTGATCAGACAAATACCTCATCAAATGTTGTAGGCGTCAAAGACTTTTATGAAACGCATACCGTT
>JBAZRN010000008.1:0-19494 GCA_041663325.1 Candidatus Absconditabacterales bacterium
ATATTTACATGAACGAAAGAGCTACTCTTCACGGAAATCCATTCAAGATAATCAAACTACTGACAATTCTATTCTTGGAAATTCACTGACAATTCTATTTTGCGGTAACAGGAATATATTGATTTCGATTTTTACGTAGTATTGGTCAGATATTGTTTTTTTCGTCAGTTCTCTATTGATTTGTTCTATCACATTCTTTATTATATATTATCTTATCACGCATTTACTTTTTCTTATCCAATGTATGCCAAAACAAAAGAAATGACTCTGACTGTTGTTTATCGATACAGAGACTACGTGACTTTCGTCTACGGATCAGATTCTCCAATTTGCTGCCATATATGGGATATTTGATGGAAAAAAATTTCATGAAGAACATAGGATCAATCAATACGTGAATATCACTACGAAAATAAATTTCTTTGCGCAAAGAGTTCATGGAATCAGTAAAAATATGTTGGAATGATACGGCTATATAGATAGTTACATAGATACCTTTTTGGAATATATAGACAAATCTGACCATATTGTTGGGCATAATATTTCGTTTGATATTAGGATGCTCCAACAAGATTGTGAAAGAGTAGGGATACAGCGTGATCGGAATGCTATTAAAACTTTTTGCACTATGAAAGATATTGGACATGTTTCCGACTTACCAAAAAAAAGACCAAGATTATGATTGCTTTATACCCATCTTTTTGGAAAACAATTTGATAACGCACATGATGCCATGGCAGATATAGAAGCGACTAAGGAGTGTTTCATGGAATTGACGAAGAGAGGAGATATAGAGCTTAGTCGATAGTCCTTAGTCGATAGTCTTTAGCCGATAGTCTTTGGCCGATAGTTTTTAGTTGATAGTCTTTAGTAATGACATGGTTATATAAGTTTATAGAAATTACAAGGTTGACACAAATGTAATGTATGTATACAAGGTATCATCGTTACATTTGACTATATACACATATCGCATTTTCTTGGAATATGTAGACGATTTATTTATATACTATGCGCTTATGGCAAAACCGACAAAAAATGCAACACTTATTTGTGTGCTATTAAGCATTTTAGCAATCGTAGGTATTCTACTTGGACGAAAAGTTGATTCGATACTTATCACTATGTTTCTTCTTCTCCCGACTGTTATTTATGAGATTTATCGTACAGAAGGTAAGTCTACAAAATATGCATCGTGGGGATTGCTTGTAGTTTTTGTCGCGGAAATAATTTTGATAGTATGTAAAGTACAATATAATCTTGTTCAGTTTTTCCAAGCAGATACAAAATATATTCAATGATATGAAATTCCCTTGTGAGATATAAAAATAGCGTGACCTATTTTGATGGCAATATTATCTCTTTTGTTGATTGGGAAAACTCGTGGTAAGTATACCATATGGCTGTCTATTATAATAATTATCACCTCACTTTTTGTTATTTATATTCTCAATCCGGATTCTTTTTCAAAGTTTGTTCACATAGCTATTGATCAATTGATGAATAGGGTCAGTTTTTAATACAAACTCGTTTATATATACAGGTAGGATCATTGATTCTATTAAGAATTACTTTATTTTTCTTGTTTATCTCTTATGTTGTATATAAAACATTCTCGTAAATTGATTGTATTGCTATTCCTGCCATTACTGTGGACGCTGATTATTCCGCTTATTATAACAGATATTTGGATAGAGATATACCATCATATTCTTTTCCCATTATATAAAATGCCTTGTGTAAAACGTAGAAACTATATTCAAATAATGGATAGAGCTAAATTGCCGTATCTCAATATCGTTCAGAAGATTTACTGTATATATTGTGGATATGCAAATGGTTTAGTTCGTTATTGGGTGCAGATCGCCGGAGAAACTGAACATTATCGATGTGGTATCCAGCATCAGAAAAAAGCAAATTTTGTCGATGAAGAACATCAAAAAGATTTTTCAAAATATTGAGATAAAGAAGATTTTGTTAAAAAATATTGTGGGAAGACATAGTTATAATTAATCTTGTATTTCTTCATGTCCTGCATATACTTCAAACTAAAATTCTTTATTATCTTAACTATAAAACTATGATAAAAGGAAATTTTCTTGGTGCAGCAATTGTTGCAATAATCTACACGATCTATATTTTAATGAATCCGCTTGCAATACGCTCGAAGACGGTATTCATATTGGCATTAGTGATTCTTAATGCTTTGACTATCGTTTTGATGGCTTTTGCATTCAAAAAATAAGAAAAGAAAGAAATTAGTGATATGATCTTTAACTTTAAAATTTTATATGTATTTATGGAAAACAACTCTCCTAGCATAGTCGAGAGACCTATTATTAAATCACTTTTTACGCTTGCCATACCTATCGTCTTAGCAAATCTTCTTCAAGGCGCTTATCAACTTATTGATGCTTTCCGGGTGGGCAGACTTTGATGAGATGCTGTTGCATCGGTCTCCATAAGTTTTCCTATAATGTTCTTGTTGATATCTATGTGAACATGATTTGCCGTAGCGTGATCGACCCTTATCGCTCAGTATTTTTGAGCAAAGAAAAAAGCTATGGTAAATCATGTAGCAGCACAAACATTACTCATGGTACTCATTGTTTCTCTATTCTTGTCCGTGCTATGACTTGTGTTTTCTCCTATGCTACTTCATTTGATGTGAGTAGAACCAGCTATTTTTGCAAATGCTTTGGCTTTTTTGAGGATATCATTTTTTGGTCTCTTGTTTGTTTTCTGATATTCCATGTTTCAGTCAATTATGAGGTGAATAGGAGAGGTAAAAATGCCTATGTATATAGTATTGTGAACAGTAGTGTTGAATGCTATTCTGGATCCATTCTTTATTTATGGTTTCTGACCTCTACCCTCCATGGGCGTTTCCTGAGCTGCTATGGCTACGTTATTTACCCAATGAATAGCAGCAGTAATCTGAATCAGTATCCTTTTCAAGGGTAAATATAATATTCGTGTTCAGTGGTCGGATTTTATACCTGATTTCTGATATATCAAAAAGGCGTTTTTATTATGACTACCCTCGTCTTTGGAAATGTCATCTCGTGGATTGGGCATGGTAATATTGACCTTTCTCATCACGAGTTTCGGTACTCAAGCAGTAGCTTCCTATGGTGCCGGTTCAAATATCCTGCAACTCATAATCATACCCGCAATGGGTCTTTCTATGGCAGTCTCTATTCTCGTAGGACAGAATATATGAGCAAAAAGGATGGACAGAGCTGCTAAAACAGCAAAAATCTGATCATTAATTTCATTTTGATTGCTTACGGCGATCTGAATTATTGTCTTCTTCTGTGCTTCATTCCTTATAAAATTCTTCATTCCTCATGATCTGGCAATCGTAGCATGATGAACGGAATTTCTCCGTACAGTCGCTTTGACATTTTGATTTATGGGACTACAGATGGCTATTCTCTGAGTATTCCGTGCGTCGGGGAATATGACTACAGCATTTATGCTTTCTGTCATTTCTCAGTGGGTATTCCAATTCCCTCTAGCATATATATTATCTAAACATACAGGATTATGAATCCATTGATTACGATATACCTTTCCACTCACCAATATCTTTACCGCTATCATGTGTTATTTTCGATTTATGAGGTGAACATGGAAAAAAACAATCATCACCAAAGAAGATAAAGTTATCGAGCGTATTAGTGAAGAAACTTTTGTGGAAGAGTGAACTCGCTAAATTCCTACAAAATATAAGAATTAGCTCAAAAGCAGTTCCTAATAGCTACGTTGTATGACAGTATATTTATCAGTGATAACCAGGCGAAAATCAACACCTTGTAGTTTTGCTGTAGTAAGTTGACAGAAGATAGGAGTTAAACTGTATAGGATAATTTGCAAAATATGTGATTCTGAGTATAATAAATTATATTTATTCCTCTAACTATTATTCATATGAATAAAAAGGATAGTCTTACAAAGTTTCCTCAATCTTCTAATCGTAATAAGACTGGTGTGTGAAATATTATTCTTACTCTTCTAACTTCATGAGAAAAAGGAGAAAATGCTATAAATATTGTCGAGGAAGGTCTTCCAATTTCTCTTGTTTTGGGCGATATGACACAAATTTCGGCAGATGCTTATATAGTGCCACATTTCAATGGTGAAGCATCATTCGGCTGAGTAGGAGGTGCAATAGCGAATGGCGGTGCTATCAAATGAATGGAGGAGTATGAACAGATGGTTGAACAAGAAAAAAAGGCTAAAGGAGGTAGTATTGAAAATTTTCAAGAATGGAGCAAAGCAACTGTTACAGAATCTGGTGGTTGAAATTCCAAATTTCTCATTCATGTAGTGTCTGTTGATTCATGAAAAGAAAATGAATTTGATGTTGTTTCTTGAGCCGTATATAATGCCTTATCAGAAGCTACTAAGAGGGGTTTGAAAAATGTCGTTATCCCTCTTGTGAACGGGTATTATCGGAGATTTGACTGCTAAACAGGCGGCGAATGCAATCATGATTGGTGTCATGGCATTTCAGAAAACTCGATGGGAAAATACAGATATGCAGAAGTTACACGACGTGACTATCGCTATCCATGGTGATAAAGGTGCTTTCGATGATGTTGCTGATGTTTTGAAAAATCAGTCTTATAAGTCTGTGTCATCAGAAATTGGTCAGAGAAAATTTAATTTGGATCGTTGGAAAAAAGAAATGGGAAAGCATGGTGTGCATATTATGAAATGACCTAAAAATATTAATGATAACTAGATTCCCTATTTAAAACCTTGTTTGATTAAAATATTTTATAAAAAAAATCACGATTTCGGTCGTGATTTTGTATAGTTCAAAATAATTTCCATTTGGTGGAGATAAGCCTTAATTTGTTACACCCGATAGATCAGGAATTGATAAAGAAACAGTTTGTCTTGTATGATAATCTGAAGCTTTTTTGTTAGACCATAGGAATTGGGATTTATTGGTTGTGGAGCGGCTAGTTAACAGAAGATGGGAGTTGAACTATATGTGATATTATGCTTTATCTTTAGGTAACATAGATAATAATTCTAGAAGAACATCCATCTCTTGTCTATCTTCAGCCATTGCTATGTTTTTGATAAATCCATTTATATAAACATTGGATGCTGATTTATTATGAGGATTATTGTAATCTATGACTCCTATTGCATCATCTTCATTATCTCATTCTTGTATAAAGTATCTATAAATAGCTGTTCGTCCTCAATTGTGTTTTTCCCCAGTATCTTTTGATGGAATCTCTTTGTATCCTTTATTGATGAGATAATTTACCATAATATCTGTTGTGATCGCTTTTAATAATTCAGAAGTTTCAATCTTTAGATTAAGATTTACAAAAAATTGTAGTATTCAATGTAGATTGGAAGAGGAGTCATTCTCGATTTTTTGATAATCATATCATTTCAAAACATCAGGAACAAGATTCTTGTTTATATCATCTTTCATATAAAATTAATTTAGTTAATAAAAAACCCTAACTATATTATATATAAAAGTAAATAAAAGTCAATTTGGAGATGATGGGGTTCGAACCCATGTCTAAAAGGCATACATAACGATATCTACCACGATAGTTTATTAATTATCCTAATTTTTAAAGTTACTTCAACAGGGTACGTTAGCCAATAAACAGGCGTAGGTTTTTACCAAAGCAACTTTGTCCACCGAAGTGAACAGGTTTTCCTACTTGGTCGCCTCGTGGTTAGTAGGAGTCACACAACGAGGATGGTACGTCACTAGGCTACAGAGTAGCTAGGTACGAGAGCAAAAGCTCTGTTTAATGTTTTAGCATTTTTTGAGTGAACGATTGTTTTATTTCGGTACGTTCGTCGAAGAGTGGCGGTCGATACATATGGAATCCTCCTATCAAATCCAGAAGCATCCCCAAGATTAGCTGAAAGCTTAAAGCTTCAAGCAGAAAGCTAACTTTTTTAGTGGTTGTTAGCGACACTTAATCATACATATTTCCTTCAAAAAATCAATCTGAACTATATTAAATCACCCCTAACCCCTCTTTAGCAAAGAGGGGGGCTTTACTTACTGAAGGTCCCCTTTGCTAAAGGGGAAAACGAAAGGGGATTTTCAAAAAAAACGTCAGGAGCGATTCCCAACGTTTTATTTTAGCTTCAAGCTAAAAGCATAAAGCTAAAAAGCCTAGAACTAATTGTTATATTTTTTTGGTAATTGTTTTTGTTTTTTTACCTACGGCTTTTTTTGTAGGAGCTTTTGCTGTAGGTGTTGTAGTTATTGGTTTAACTGCAACTTTAGCTGCTGCTTTGTTGCCAAGATATTTTGAATTATCGAATGCGAGTATTGGAATGAAGACGACTTTGATAAATAAAATTCCGAGTCCATATGTCCAATGTTTTCAGAATCTTTTTGCGATTTTAAAACAGTTGATAATCATAAGTATCGCAAATACCGGTGGTATTAATATCCATAGAAAATTTCGTCCGGATCGTCCTCCAAGCTCGAACATAAGGTATCGATTGTAAAATGGGATGAAAATTCCCCGCCCTGGGAGTCCTGCTTTGGTAAATACTTTCCATCGAGAGACAAACATAAGGGCTGCAAGCGCTAAAAACACTACCATTCGCACCATTACGAGTCATCCAAAAACTGCTCAAAGAATTGTACTCATTCACATCATTGCTTCTGGATTGATGTTTCCAGTAAATGCTGCTCATTGAAGCTCAAAAGCAAAATTCATTATATTTTTTAAATAAATAAAATAAACACGTACAATCTACGTAAATCCTTATGTATTTCAAGAGTTGTTGTTTGGAAAAATCACTTGAAAAAAAACTATAATCTGGTACATTTATGATGATTTTATTTTTTATGACGAAACATGCTTAAAGAATTTATGACTTTTCTTTCTCAGTATAATGTTGTCGGTATTGCCATAGGATTGCTTATTGCAACTAAGGTATGAACACTTATCAAAGGGATGATTGAAGATCTTATTACTCCGCTTATCTTGCAGCCTATTTTGACAAAACTCAGAGTAAAGCATATTGAAGATCTTTCTTACAAAGGAGTGCTTTATGGTAAAGTGATGTCTACTTTGATTGATTTCTTTATCACCGCTTTTTTGGTGTTTCTTCTTGTGAGATACACGCATATAAGCATTCCTGTGAAGTAAATAAGTTCGTTACGCTCACGTAATTAATCATCAATTACCGACGAAGTCCAAATTACATCCGTCAGGATATATTACATTATTTATTAAATCTTTTTAGTCAGATTGAGGATTTCTTGTTTGGTTTCGCTGGAAATTTTGGTATCTTTGGTAATTCTTTGGATGTATCATTGGATGATCGGCAAAATGATTTGTTTGATGGTTTGGTATCTTTTATCTTCTTCTTTGCCGTCATTGAGCTCTTTATCTCGTCGGAGTTGAAGTTCCAACAATGCTTCCTGTTTGTTTTCGTCGTTGGCTGCTTGAGTGATAACCGTGTCTGGCAGGACAGTGGTGACTTGCGTAATAAGTTCAAGCAATCGCGTTCGTTTGTCTTGTGTTTCAATAAACTGTTTGATAAAGTCTTGATAAAATAATGCTGCGACAAGCAATTCTCTGTCTATTTCATATTTTTTTTCTGTCTTTCTCGCTATTTGTTGGAGAATAAATTTACCTCCATTTTTTTCAAATTGCCTATATTGCGCTTCCATTATATGCTCTCTTATTCACAATTTTTCTCATAACAATTGGATATAGTGATCTTCCATAGCTTTACTGCCGATATTCATAATAAGCCCGAACAGGATGTTTAATATCTTTTGCTTGTCGATCGGTGATGTAAGGTCAAATTTTTTCTTTAAATTTTGGAAAACAACCAAAAATCCATCCTGACTATTTTTTCGTTGTTCATCAAATTTTTCTTTTCCATCTGCCGTATTTGCGAGTTCATCGATATCTTTGTATCACGGGGGAAGCGTAATAATTTTTGGGAAGATGTTGTTTTGATAGGTGAGCGTAAGCGCTTTTAAACTTGCTTCTTGTCCTGCATTGTCACTGTCAAAAATAAGAAAAAGGTTTTCTGTATATCTTTTGATTAATTTTATATGTTCTGGGGTAAATGCTGTTCCACAAGTAGCGACCCCTATATGATAGCCTAATCTTGCTAATCCGATGACATCCATTTGTCCTTCGACAATAAAGAGGGCGTTATGTTCTTTGATTGCATTTTTTGCTCGATTGAGTCCGTAAAGGAGTTTTGATTTTTCAAATGCTTTGTGTTCTGCACTGTTGAGATATTTTGGTCATATTCCCGTATTCCCGGGACTTTCTTTGGTCGTATTGGGATCGAGTATTCTTGCACTGAACCCCACAATATTGTTCATGGTATCATAAATAGGGAAGGTGATTCTGTTTCTGAAGAAAGTATAAATATCGCCTCAGGTTTGAGATTTTTTTGCAAGTGATGATTCAATCAGATCTTTATCGCTAAATCATTTGCTCTTGAGGTCCTGGATCATTGCATAATGAGCATCCGGCGCGTATCCAATACCAAAATCACTAATTATTTGGTCTGAAAGCTTTCTTTGTTCATTAAGATATTTTTTAGCTTCAGGATGTTTAGCGAGCTGTTCTACGAAAAACTTTTGCGCGATTTTGTGGATGCGTTTGATCTTTTCTTTTTCGTCTTGCCGATCATCATGTTTGGTAGGATCTATCTGATATTTTGCGAGATCGATGTTTCCTTGTTTGGCAAGCTCTTTGGCAGCATCTCGAAAATCTATCCTTTCTATCTCTTGCATAAATGTGATCACATTTCCACCTTTTCCGCATCCAAAGCATTTAAAAATCTGTTTGCTTGGTGAAACCATAAAGGAAGGAGTTTTTTCATTATGAAAAGGACAGTTACCAGAAAAATTGGATCCTGCTCTTTTGAGCGGCATATATCTGCCGATAACATCTACAATATCGACGGTGGATAAAATATCTTCGGTAAGTTTGCTCATCTATTTAGCATGAAGCTTAAAGCTTGAAGCCTAAAGCTTTAAAAAAATTGTCTTTGTAGTAGTGTAAGTATTTCTTGTGAATACTCAACAAAAAAACCGAAGAATTAATCTCTCCGGTAATTTTTATACTATGTTTTGTTATATATGCGCATTAGTCTTTGAATTTTTCTTTGAGTCTTTTGATGGTTTCAGCTCTTTTTGCTTGTTTAGCCGCTTCTTTTTCTGCTAGTATTTCTTCTTTTGTCTTTTTTACTTTACCTTCTTCTTCTATTGCCTCATCTTTTTTAGGATTTTTGGAAGCTTTATGTTTAGCTATTTTTTCTGCTTCTTCAGGATCTTGTTCTACTTTGATTGCCACATCTTTTTTAAGTTCTTTGTAAAGAAATGGAACTGAGAAGTTTCCAAGAGTCGTGATTTTCTTTTTCAATTTCAAATAACGCGCTTGGATATCTATGCCATATTTTTCATTGATGACTGCGGCGATATCGTTTTCATCCACTTTCGCGTAGAGCGTGCCATCAGCATTAGCTTTTCTGATGATGGTGATACCTTCATCGTTGTTGAGTTTTGCAAAAAGATCTTCCAATCAAGAAGCTTTCTTTTTTCTCTCGACTTCTGCAGCTGCCATTTTTTGGGCAAACTTGTTTTTGTTGTTGGGATCTGCTAGTACAGCGATATTTTTTGGTAACAAAACATTTCTAGCAAAAATAGGTTTTACTCTGATGATTTCAAATTTTTCTCCGAGATGTTTGTCGCTTTGCAAGAGGATAACTTCTATCGTCTTGTTTTCTACTTTTCTTCTTGGCATCGGTATATAAGTAAATAACTAAAAAACTAATAAGTGATAATTTACGTGATAATTAGCGTATTGATTTGGCATAACAAAAAAATCACGTGAAGAATATATACGAATTCTCCTAGCAATTTCAAATGAAAATGAGCAACGTTTTTTGTTGGTCAGTAAAATCAGAATTATATAATCTTATTTAAGATTTTTGTCATGTTCAAGTATTATAACTTCTTTTATTTGGGTTCCAGCAGTGAGCAGCAGATTTTGCAAAGTATTTTGCGCATTGTTTTTTGCTTCCTGGAGAATGTTTCCACTGAGTGCTTCTTGGATCATCATTTCACCAGCCTTTTCTCTGAGTTTGTTTTCCATATCTATTTCACTTTGAGTAACGATGCCAAGTTTAGCTGTTTGCGTTGTTCCCGTAAGGGCTACTCAGAAAACTTCTGGCTGTCATAAAACGATAGTGATTGTCCCATCACGAGATACCTGAATATCTCCCGTAGCAACTTCATTGATCATATATCCTGCGCTTACTTCTCATTTTACTTCTAACACCATTTTATCTTTGAATAATGCGCTGTTGATGATTTCATCTATACCGATCCCGGGAATGAGGCTCGCTAATTGTTGCTCTCCTTCGATAGTTTTAGTAAAGGTTTTTTTGACCGTTTCTAACTTATCTACTTTTGCGAGCTCAGTCATAATAGAAGCAGTGGTTTGTTTGATAACGGTTGCTCATTTATATTGCAACCATACCCAAAAACCATATACACACACAAGCACAATCAGAAGTGCTACAAGATATTTTAATAAACGTTTCATGATGCATTGATTGAAAGATTAAAAACTTATTAAAATTCATTCGAAAATAAATATTTAATTGCTTATAGCCAAATATCCATGAAAAACAATATTAAAAAAAAATACTGGATCTGAATTGGGATTTGCTTTCTGATTTTAATTGTATTCTATTCTATCGCTGCGAATTATCTTCACGACAAGAATGCTGTTCCACAGCTCTGCAGTGAAAAAAAATGTTTTACCGTAGAATTGGCTCGCACATCAGCTGAAACACAACAAGGGCTCATGTATCGTGAATCGATGGCTGAAGATCATGGGATGCTCTTTATCTTTTCAAAATCCGACTTTTATGATTTCCGAATGAAAAATACGCTTATACCATTAGATATGATATGGATTGACAATCAGTTTAAAGTTGTGCGCATATTGACTGTTCAACCCTGTAAGGTCGATCCTTGCGAAGTTTATAGACCAGAAGTTTTTGCAAATTACGTAGTAGAACTCAATGCAGGAATCGCAGCAAAATATGGAATAGTCGAATGAAGCCTTATAAAATTCCAGAATATAAAATAATAGTTTAAAGCTTGAAGTTGAAAACTTAAAGCCTAGAATTTGATTCTACATTAAGCTTTCTAAATTTTACATTATAAATTAATAGTTTGTTGCCGCAAAGACAGAGATTGACCGGTAAAGATGTTATATTCATCACGAGAAAAAGACAGTATCTCAGCCAGTGATTGTTCGGGTTTTTCTATATCAAACAATATCCTAATATTAAAAATAACCAGTTTTCTTGCCATGTTACTATAAAATTATCCAAAAGATCCGTTGTCAGACATGTAATAAAAAGAGCTATCATACAGCGTATTCAAGAACATAATCTTGTAAAATATCCTATAAACAATTGATTTTATAAGTTTTTCATAGTATTATCCAAAGATCGTGTCTGAGAACTTGAAAAAAAAATTGCAAATTTTACAAAAAAAGATACAATTATGTATGTACAAGAAGAATTTGAAAAAGCATGGAAACGGTTCAACGATAAACTGTATACCAAAAAAACTTAGATTTTAGAATTATACCGAACTGCTTTCGAAATCTGTAATTACTTTGTTTCTCTCATACTTACAGTTTCTCAAGTCGTCGGTATAACTCAATCATCCAAAAAAATTTCGTTTTAGTTATTTAGTAGTGTAGTATGGCATTTATTCACAAAATTATAAAAGGTTGATCTGACTTTTTCAAGTCGATTAAGTCTGATAACAGACAACAGCTTTTGGAATTGGAAAAATTGGAAAAGAAACTTGAAGAACAACAGAAACAAGAGAAAAAAATAGCTAAAGCTCCTTTTGTGGTAACCAATAGAATGTTTCTTAAATTTTGGGCATTTGGGATACTTATTATCTTTATCGGATTATTCGTATATCAATCATTGAGTATTATCTATTTGATTTTCATGGCATATATCCTTTCTCTTGCTATAGAAGCTATTATCGATTTTTTTCAAAAAAGAATAGTTTACAGAGGAATATCTATTGCGTTAGCGTATTTGATTCTCGTTGTAGTTTTTTTAGGGGCTATGGTATTTATTATACCATTTATCCTCAATCAATTCTCGGATATTATGACGATTGCGATAAGTAATATCTCACATTTTCAAGATATATTGGCGAACAAATCGCTTGTTGGAGTGATTAGAGATACGAGTTGGCTTCCATGAAGTCTCAAAAAAGCTTTACTTGATTCCTTTAGCAATCCTGCTGTAGTTTCGTGAGTACAGAGTCAATTGCAGCAAAACATCTCTCAAATAGTAAATCTCGGTACCATGTATGCCAAAAATATTGGCACTATGGCAGTAAGTGCTGTTGGCACGTTTTTTAACTTTATTACTCAAATATCTATTGTATTGACGCTTTCTGTTCTTTTTTCTATCCAAAAAGATTCCGTGATGAAGTTTATCGCAAAACTTGGCGGTGAAAAACAATATAAATTTATCTATATGAAACTTGAAAGAATCTATAAAAAACTTGGTATCCGGCTCAAAAGCCAGCTTTTCTTGTGTATCTTTATCGGGGTTACTATGTATGCTGCTTTATGGATACTCGCAATCTTTGGTATCGATCTTCCTCAGAAATGAGCGCTTGCTGGTATCGCAGCGATGACAGAATTTATTCCGTATATAGGACCGCTTATCTGATGATTGGCTGCAACTATGGTTGCGTTTATTCATTTTGGTCTTTACTGAGCATTGGTTGTGATAGGTGTGGTTATTTTGATTCAACGATTAGAAAATAATGTATTGATACCGTTATTGATGAACAAGACGCTGGGAGTAAATCCGGTCGTTATCTTTATCAGTATGATTATTTGAGCATTGATTTTGTGAGTAGTCTGAGTATTGCTTGCCGTGCCTATCGCAGTGATTATTACGCTTATTATGGAAAAAACATTTGAAGAATAAAACGGTCCGGAGGACGTAATATACTTCGTGTAATAAGTTCGCTACGCTCACGTAATTTGCCTGCGGCGTAATTGGTAATTTACCCTAACGGGCGTAATTTATTCTTTGAATGTTAATATATCTCTTCGTGATGTCATTTTACGAATTTATGTTTTAAGATTTCAGACAATAAAAAAAGCCTGCTCGAAAACGAGGCAGGTTTTTATATACATTGTTTATTATCGTTATTATCGTTTTTTGCATAGCAACTCAACGAGTTCAACCAGAGAGTAATCATTAGTTCCATCCTTTCTGATAATAATCACATTATCTCCCCATTTTCTATCTGGATGATTGTTTGGGCCATACATATATTGCCAGGTTGGATATGTCCAAATTGCTATTGGTCTTGGTAGATCTTTCATAAAGTCACGATACAGAAACCACCCAGTTTGCATCGCATCATCTGTTTCTTCGTATGTGTATCGAGGATGATGACTAAAGTATGGCTCCATAATGATGCAATCATAATGTTCTAATCCGTTTTGTAGATGTTCTTTTTCTTCATACGTTTTTTTAAAATTCATGAGTCCCTCTTGAGATGATACTATCTGAACATCATGTTTTTCTTTTAGAAACCTTATGATTCTAGGCATCATTTTAGGTTCTTTTTCGATGACCAATATTTTTTTTCGTTCCATATATATTTTATTTTTGACTATTTATATTTGACATTTTGTTTTCATGTAAATGAATAATAAATACTACAACAAAATCAATAGAAATTTTGCTTGTTTTTTGTAAAGTCATACTGTTTTTAGTTTTCATAGAAAAAAATGAAAAATAAATTTTTACGATGGTACTATAAGCTTCTTGGCAAATTAGCACATTGATATATTGCAAAGCACAGTCCGTATGTAATTGGAATCAATGGTAGCGTAGGGAAAACATCTTGCCGTATGATAGTTTATCAGACTTTACAGAGATTTTTGCCAGATAAAAAAATCTATACATCATCAAAAAATTTCAATGGAGAACTGGGGCTTTCTCTTTCTATTTTTCAGATAGAAACATGGGAACCAAATATATTTTGCTTTATAACTACTTTAACTCAACTCATTCGAAAAAGATTTTTCTGATCCAACCCCTACGACATTATTCTCTTGGAATACGGGATTGATCGTCCAGGCGAGATGGACTTTCTTCTCACGATAGCTAAGCCACATATAGGGATTTTTACCGCTATAGATGCTGTACATTCAGAGCAGTTTGGTAATCCAGCCGAGATAGCGAGAGAAGAGGTGAAAATGTTGAAAAATGCATTAGAACTATGATTTCTCAATGCTAATGATGGATATGCGATTCAACTCAAAGATCATTTATCTATTGATTATCTGACCTATCAAACGGAAGGAAATGATATCAAAGCAGATATCACTTTCAAAGACGAAAAATTCTTCGTATCGGATTTCAAAGGAGGAGTAGGAGTTCAATTCAATCTTTGGATCAAAGAAAAAAAATATAACATCAGCACAAATATTCTTGGTAAAGCGAATTATGGGTATATCTGATTGTGATTGGCGGTAGCAGGGATTTTAGATTACAAATATGCAAGAATAGCATCTAGACCAGAAGATCCGACATTGAGAAACGGTTCCCATGAACAGCTTGAACTTCACTATCAACTTCAGCCAGGAAGGCTATCGGTTTTCCATGGAATAGAAAATAGTGTCATTATCGATTCTACCTATAATGCTTCGCCACTCAGTGTGAGGAAAATCATCAATACGGCACATAATATTCAAATGCAATTATTTCCGCAAAGAAAAGTTATTCTCGTGCTTGGAGATATGAGAGAGCTTGGTGATCTTACGGAAAGAGAACATAGAATGATTGCTGGATATGTTAGTCAAGTAGCAGATCGTGTAATATTAGTCGGGAAGTATATGACGGATTATTTAGCTGATGAGCTTGAGAAAGTAGGCTACGATAAACATAATGTAGAAAAATTTTACGATGCGAATATCGCTGGTAAATATATTCAGAAAATATTGAAAGCACCAGGTGATGAATATCTTATCGTCTGTAAAGGAAGTCAAAATACTATTTTTCTCGAAGAAGCAGTCAAACACTTTCTCTTAAATCCAGAAGATCAGAAAGAGCTTACGAGGCAATCTGATTGGCGATTGAACAAGAAAAAGAAGTTTTTTACATCATAAGTTTTTTATATCGATGGAAATTCGTACAGCTGCAATCAAGGATTTCTTTCAATTATACGAAATAGGTCAAAATACCCCTGAACTAAGAGTAAGCGCAAAAGAGCAATTTATGGATCAAGATGAATTTATATTAGCTATTGAAAATCCTAATGGCATTTTCTTGGTTGCAGAAGAAGAGAATACTCTAGTGGGATTCATCTACGTAAATGCAAAAGATAAAGATAAACCAATAGAAAATAGATATGCTTGTCTTGTCTATCTTGTGGTAGTAGAAAAGTTTCGCAGGCATGGCATTGCGCAAAGGTTTTACGATGAATGCGAGAAAAGATTAAAAAATATGGGTATTACTCATGTACGTACTCGAGCAAATGTTGAGGGAAACTGAGAAATTGTAGAATTTATGAAGAAACAGGGTTTTGCAGAATGACACCAATATGTTCGGATGGATAAAACAATATAATACCTATGCATTGTTTATTCGTAATTCATAATTAATAATTCGTAATTGAATATTCTATTCCTCTTCAGTTCATGAGGAGTTTTTTAGTAATGGCATGAAGCGGAAATATTCGAGAAGTTGAAGTCCCGTAAATCTTCCGATAGCGATATTGAGAAGAAAAATCAGAATTAATATTTCTGGAAAAGCTAGGAGAAGATGTTTTAATCCTGTCCAATAAAAGAGTCCATAGACAGCAAAAGAAACAAGTAAGAACTCTGCAAAAGCTATCCGTCGTCCAGCGCTAAAAAGCTTGAATCATTCGTTGAACACTTTATCGCTTACGAGGATGATAAATATCATCGGGAAGATAATATATCCGTTGGCGAAGAGCGTGACATCAATCCAATTGAGTCAGAGAATAGTGTTAAGTCAAAAAACCAAAAGCATAAGAAAAAAGTAGAGAATGATCAAGAGTGATGTTTTAGCGTTATGCAGGAGATACATTCTTTTGGTAAAAAGCCTCATAACTATTTTAGTTATCAATCAGATGACCAATAAGGTGAGACTAAACGGCACACCAAGGATGGACAGTGAAACAGCAAAGAGCAGCGGACTATAGATGCCGAAGATCGAAAATCCTACTATTTGTCTGAGGATGTTTATCACTAATGTCCCCAAAGAAAGCACAAGAAACATAGTGATAAGCTCTATAGGAAATCCATGGTAAATTAAACGATCCACAATATAAGAGACAACAAGATATTTGGGAGTTTCTTGAAATGAAAGTGAAAAGGGCGTGATGTATTGTTCTTGATTGGTGATTTTATTGAGAGAGAGTGTCGAGAGAAAATTGAGAAGTTTATCTTGTGAAAGGGTGTATATTTTAGTTATTTCGATAGGTTTGATATATTTAGCCAGTATCCTTTTGAGAAAAAATTTATTGCTATTGGTGACGAGATAGATGGTTTTTCCTTTGAGATTAAGATTATTCGATGTATGCAGTTTACCTAAAAGCTGAAGCAAAACATCAAATTTCGATGTATTGATAATCAATATTTTGCTTGATTGGATACTAGCAACATTTTCTGTTATTTTATTGAGTATTTCTTCTTCAGAAAAATTTGCATTATCTGAAATAAAGATTTCTTGGAGCAATGTTTTCTGTTTGTCAAAATTTTGCTGGAATCCGAGATCAAATTCTTCTCATTCTTCTCATAGATAGATGATAGTATCTTTGTAATTGATTCATTTTGTCGGAGCTGAGCAATGAGTTTGTCATTCACATGTGGTTGAAGTGAATTGAGCTCATGCGGTAGAGAAGAGTAAACTACTTCCCAATACTAATGTTATGAAGATGAGAAATTTTTTCATACGTATAGAAAATGAGATAAAATTGGATCTATTTGATATAGAAGAGATATAAGTTTTCTCTATTCAATTTTTTCGCAACTGTTTTAATGTCTTCGAGTGTAAGACTTTTATACTTTTTCAATATTTCTGGAAGAGTATCAATTTTTTTATATATCAGATATTGATTTCCGATAAAATTTGCCATCTCGTCTGAGGATTCTATTCCCATTTGGATCTGACCTTCGTTGTAGCCGATTGCATTGTCAAATTCTTCCTGCGTGATGTTTCATTCAGCGATATTTTGTATTTCTTCGAAAATCTTTTCTACGCCAAAATCAAATCTCTTTTTATCTATTCATGCTCTAATGAGAAATGTTCATATGTTTTGTTCGCTTGCGTGCATAGCTTTGATGTAATAGCAAAGTCACTGTTTTTCTCTGATATTTTGGAAAAGTCTGGATGACATATTTCATCCTAATATCGTTGCCAGGACATTGGCTGCGTATCTCGTTTCATCATCACCTTTGAATCCTGGAGCTGAAATGACTAAATGAGCTTGTTCATTTTTTTGTTCGAAACTTCCTATATGTTCTTGAGGCAGATGATTATTAAATGCTGGTTTTGTTCATTTCATATTTGCAGGAAGAGTACTGAATTCTTTGGAAAGTTGATCGATGATGGTTTGTTTATTTTCTATTTTTCCTGCAATCATAATGATAAGATTATCTTTGGTATAGAGATCCGCTTTATGATCAATCAACATCTGCTGATCGAATGATTTGATATTTGCTTCATTACCTATGATTGGTCGTCCAAAACTATTATCTCCAAAGTAATACGTCTGCCATTTTTCCATAACCATTGCCATCGGATTGTCTTCATACATTTTGAGTTCTTGAATCACAACTCCCTTTTCTCTTTCTAATTCTTCGGCATTAAATTTTGCATGATTCATCATATCTGCAAGGACATCAATCGCTTTATTGATAAATTCTGGCGCGCATTTGACGTAATAGCCAGCAAATTCGTCTCCTGTATATGCATTAAATTCTCCTCAAAATTTATCTACGGCTTCAGCGACTGATCTTGGAGTAGGATATTTATTTCCTCCTTTGAAAAAAAGGTGTTCGAGAAAATGACTAATTCCGTTATTTTGTCTGTTTTCATAGATACTTCCGGCTTTGCACATAATTTCTATGGTGATTGAATTTGCATCTTCCATAGGCGCAAAAAGGCAATCTATGCCTGTTATGGATTCTATAGTGTACTTCATGACTAAAATGTTACATGCTAAATTTTGAATGTTGAATGAAGGTAACTATTTATTCTTTAATTGCAAATTCACTTCCTTTTGTTTGTATCTACTAATTGTATTGACAAATCAATATTTCTGAGTATAATATACATGTAAAAATTTATTCTTTGTCCCCACTGATGAGTGTAGCATCAAAAACAAAAACAAAGATTTATACAACTGTAGTCCTTGGTTTTGTGGCTGTCGCAATCGCATTACCGACTTGGGCAAGCACCACACCAGGAATCACTTCTGTCACTGCAGTTAATTCTGTCGAGTCGACATCGTCAAACCAAGATCTTTCAGAACTTCGAACTAGACTAAAAGATAGGTTTTCGTGAGTAGCTGCTGAAGTTCGTTCATTAGTCAATGGAGGTACGAGTCCTATAGATTCTTCTCATGGAACAGCCGTTCGCACAGTGGATGTCAGTCAATGAATTTGAGTCAAGCCTGCGATTTCTCGTCAGGATTTTTTTGTTGATATTGAACATGATCCTTATAGGACCTATATCAATAGATTGGCTGCTTATGGTGTTCTTACCTCTGCGCAGAAATTTTATCCGCAAAATTATTTTCGTATAGATGATTTTACGTTGTTGCTTACTAAGCTTTATAAAAAAACTCTTTCTCAAGATATTTTCTGAATTACGTCTGCGGATGGTTTGATGACCAAATGAATGATGCAACAGATGATGGTTTCTCTCAAAAACATTAAACCTGTCGAGATTGATGGTAATCCATATGACAAACTTATAAGAGCTGAATGAGCATATTATCTTGTTCGTCTGTTTGACTTACCCGCGTTGGATATTGATGAACAAATTTCCGCTCAGGTAGGAAATGCGTTTACTGATATTGCTGGTCATCCCTTTGCTTCGGCTATCAATACTTTGGCGAGTTTGGGTATCGTCCATACGGAAACTACGAAATTTTACCCAGACAATTATCTCCGTCATTATGATTTTGTCGTACTGTTTATTAATTCGCTGTTGCATGCTAAAAATCAGTCTCTTCCTATTGTCTCTCAATCTTTATTCGCTGACGTTGAATCTACCGCATCTTATCTTCCTCAATTAGTTTATGCTGCGGATCGTGGGCTCATTGATCATATTATTTTAAGCAAGAGAGGGCAGTTGTATTTCGCGCCAAATAGTTTTATTACCAAAGATGAGGTATAT
>JBAZRN010000008.1:19504-44267 GCA_041663325.1 Candidatus Absconditabacterales bacterium
ACTTGGCAAATCATTGAACATCCAATTTGTTTATGATCAACAACAAGCGAACCAAGAAAAAATCTCTAGAGCTGAATTGGCTAAATTGCTTGTGGATAGCTTTGAATTTCAACCAAAAAATATATCTGAATCTGAGTCGCTTTCATGAACTGATGGAGATACTGGTGATATGTCTGTGTTGACCAAGTTAAAGACCTTACTTTCGATACTTTAATTTTCTGTAAGAAAGTTCCTTCAAAATTTGACAAAAAAGCTATTTTTGAGTATAATAAGATGTAAACCAAAAGTTTGAAGATTTATTTCTTATTATATATAGTATGAAAAATGTATTTCATCATGTTGCGAGACATGCCAAAAGGGTAGGTTGTCACATAAAAAAACATCATAAAAAATATCTGTGTGGATTATTTGGTGGATTTGCTGTTGTGAAACTTTTCTTACTTGTTCTTTGACTTTCTGTCGTAGAATATTCTTATAATTCAACTTTTGCGCAATTGGCAAGCGGATGTGTGTTGACTGGAGAATATTATACAGGCGAATATGAGACTTGATGATATCTTACTGGACAAGAACTTACGTGAGGATATTTGACCTGATGAACTTTTGTTGATTGTGTTACGATACCAGGATATTTTACTGGTGGCACGCTTAATGAATCAGGTGAGCTTGTTGATCAAATTCGAGTAGAAGAATCTCAATCATGATGTGTCCTTACTGGACAAGAACTTACCGGACAAACACTTACGGAATGATATGTGACATGATCATATCTTACGGGTTGATATCGAACATGAGGAACTATTTTCTGTAATCAGGGACTTGGTACTGGGGACGTGGTGCAGACATGAAATAATCAAACAGGGACTAATCAACAGCAAACTATTATTACGTCATGAAACGGAATTTGTGAATCGGGAGATGTTATTTTTTCGGCGCCAATTTCGTGATCTGTGGTCAGAGATATATTTACTATTTCCTGGGCATATTCATGAACGGATTGTTTACTCTCTGGATTATCGCTTCAATTGCGAGATCATAATAATCAGCGAATTAGTTTAGGTGCTTTTGCTTCATGAGTCGCTACCTATGCGTTTGATTCTAAAATGCTTTATAATTTTCAACAATCAGGACTTTATCATATTATCTGAACAGGAGGCAGCGGACAACAGCTTTATCTTTATACAGGAACATATACCTGAACATATGCACGTTTATTTACGTGATATAAATTCAGATTGCTCACCGTCGATCAAACTCCATTGTACGAAACTCCACTATTTACTATAGATAATGATAGTCCTATATTAACCGGAATTACCTTGTTTTCTAATTGATCTACTACCTGATATCTCAATGTAAGCGGCGTAGTTACCTTAGCTTTTACTGCGAGTGAAGAGCTTAGCGGTGTACAGGTTACTTTATGATCCGGTAGATTTGCATCGAGTTCCGTTGTTTCATGATTGCTGTATAGGTATACACGAAATATTACGTCATTAGATGATGAGGGCAATTTGACTGCATATATTTCTTTTGCTGATAATGCTGGGAATACTGGTGCTGTAGTGTATAGTTGATTACTTGTTTTCGATAAAACGAGACCTGTAGTTACCGGATTTGCATTTAGTGAATATACATGATGACTTTCTATGAATTTTAATTGATCTGAGCCTATAAGATATGTTATTACCTATTGAATGTCATGATGAACTCTGGTGAGTGATAGTAATGTTCAATATTTGACCGTACATCATATTAGTCTCTCTTGAGTAATAAGGGATCAGATGTATGTTTTTAATTTGAATGTGTTTGATAGAGCGGGGAATAGCAGGTCAGTAACTGGTGATGTTATGCAAACTAATCTTTGAGTCATTGTTTCTCATGTATATATAGTCCCTGTAGTTGATGAAGCTGTTCTGAGCTGAAATTTATCTAGTTTAGCACTCATACTTAGGGCTGAAGTAGAAAAATTTAATGCATGTAAAAATGCGCTTAGTTATACTCCTATAGAACTTAAAGTGAGAAGCAGTAATTTTATACTCCAGATGCCATTGTTTAAGAAATCACAGATAAAGACGTTGGTAAATGCGTTTACTTTGTTTGTGCTTGATAAAATTAAACATAATTATGGCATTACGTCTGATGAGGTAACTGAAATTACTAAAAAATTTGATAGTTTCTTGATTATCTTAAAATTACTTAGAGATGATGATAATACGTGCAAACAAAATCTCTCTAATTACCATATTAGTCAGTTTAAGAGGGCATTGGAAGAATATAAGATTAATTTGGATTAACTTGCTGTGTTCGTGTAATTTACCTGCGATGTAATTTGCTGCGCGTAATTTACTTCCGTTGATCGCGTAATTGGTAATTACAATAAATTACGGGCGAAGCCCAAATTACGAACGAAGTTCAATGCTTCTTTCATTTTCAGAGATTTTTTTTATTGTGATTTGAGTCGAATTTTTGAAGGGGAGTTGGTCAATGAATTTTGGTCGTTCGATGACGATGTAGTCAAATTCGTTTATTTGATCGATGATTCATTTTTCTATGAGTTCACTATAGTCTTTGATTCTATACATATCGATGTGAAGAAGCTTTGATTCATAGATATTAAGATATGCGTAAGTTGGGCTTTGTACTGTGTTGTGGTTCAGTCATAATCCTTGTGCGAATCATTTCGCCAATAATGTTTTCCCTGCTCATAATTCACCATGCAATAATAAAATCTTATGCTCTTTGGCGAGCGCTATTCAAAATTCTATCATTTGTTCTGGAGTGCTTATTTTTTTCATGACTTGTGTTTTATACCGAAAACTCTATATATATCAACATTTATTCTCTTAGTTTCTGTATGAAGTTTTTTCTTATCGACGGATCGAGCTTCCTGTATAGGGCGTATTATGCGTTTCCACCTATGACTGATAAAGGTGGGCATAATGTGAATGTCGTCTATGGATTTTTTCGCATGTTGATGAAAATTTTTCAAGAAAAACCAGATTATTTCGTTATTACATGGGATTCTCCGGTTAAAACACTGAGACACGAAGCGTATCCAGAATATAAAGCGAACCGTAAAAAGATGGATGATGATTTCAAAAATCAAATTCCTTGGACCAAAGATATTGTCGATCAGTTGGGGATTCCGAGTTTGATTATGCCGTGATATGAAGCTGATGATATCATCTCTACTTTAGCGATGAAATATAAAACAGATAAAAATATGATGATAGATATTTATTCGTGAGATAAAGATTTGAAACAACTTCTCGACACGAATGTTTTTTGCATAGACTCAATGAAAGATATCAAAACAAATACAGCGTTGTTTATCAAAGAATATGGTTTTGATCCTCTCTATATTTTGGATTATTTAGCGCTTGTAGGTGATAATGCTGATAATATTAAATGAATATCAGGAATCTGACCCAAAAAAGCGTCCGATCTGATCCAAAAATATCAGACCATCGACAACATTTATGCTCATATCGACGCAATAACTTGAGATGTGAAGCAAAAATTGATTGATGGAAAAGAAGACGCATACAAGAGCAGGGGATTAATCGAGTTGAAACCTATTACGGAAATAGAAAATACTCAGATTGAAAATTTTACGCTTTCTTTAGATTTTGTGAAATATAAAAAAGTATTGGTGGAAGAACAGCATTTCAATTCGTTTGGAAAAACATTGGATGAATTGAAAAAAAAACTACAGAGTCCCGTGCAAGCTGGATTATTTTAGAACGATATTCGTATATGCAAAAAATAAACGTCATCAAATTTCTTCCCTATTTTCCGCCTCATACATGAGGTTTAGAATCTCATGTTCAGGAACGAAGCAAGCGATGGGTGAAAAAATGATATGGCGAGGTAATGAATGTAACCTCTTGCCTTTGACAAGAATGAATAATGAATAATGAATGATGACTAATGATAGATGGTGAATATATTCTTTACAAGGATAAAAAAATATGATATAAAGTTGATGGATATCACGTTTTGGTGTATCCTGCTTTTGATCTTATTCCGACTTTCCCTTTCCCGAAATTTTGGACAAAAAACTTTTGGATAGTGATGAAGTTTGCAAGAAAGTTCCGTGCTAACATTGTGAATACTCATACGAGATTTTTTCTTACTAGTTTACTTGGTGGCATTTTTGCTAAATGTACCAGAATTAAACGAATACATATAGAACATGGAGTCGATTTCGTGAAGCTTGCAAGCAAGTTTAAAAGCTGAATTGCTTATCTCTATGATCAGATTATCGGCAGATGGATATTTAGATGTTCTAGCGGACTTATAGGTATCAGTTATGGCTGCAAAAAATTTATGCAAAAGTTCACCAAAAGACATATTGATGTGGTGCATAGAGGAATGGAAATGCCAAAAAAAATGAATAGTGAATGATGAATAATGAATGATTTGAAATGAGATATTGAAAAATGAGATGCAAGAATAACTTTTGTAGGAAGGTTAGTGAAGTTGAAAGGTGTAGATTTGTTGTTGAATGTTGTGAAAAAGTTGCTTGATGTCTGAGATAGACATATTCATATGGATATCGTCGGAGATGGGGATGAAAAAATACGTTTGAAAAAACAAGTTCACGAATTAGCTTTGTCCCATCATGTTTTCTTTCTTGGCTTTCAGGAAAAAGACAAAATCATCAACGATATCTTACCACAAACCCATATTATAGTAAATCCTAGTTATCAGGAATGATTGCCTACTTCTGTATTGGAAGGATTATTATCTTGATGTGTTGTAGTTGCTACCGATGTCTGATGAACTCCGGAAATCAGCAAGCAGGATGATTTGATTCTAGTTAAGCCAGGTGATGAGGAGAGTCTGTATTTATGATTAGAAAAGGCAATTGCCGACTATAAAAAAATTGCTGGATTATCTAAGCAATATGTACGCAAAGAGTTTGATTGGGATAAAAACATTGAAAAGTATTATGAGATATATAAAAGTCTTATATAAGATTTATTTTGTTATAGAGAGATAGTATGTTATTTAAACATTTGGATGTCTTGAGAGATCCTATTAGTAATGAGGCTTTTGAAGTAAATGTTTTTGAACATCAATGAGAGCATATTATCAGTGGAGAACTCTTTTCTCCGAAACATCATTATCCTATCATCCAAGGAGTTCCTAGGCTGCTTGTTGATGATCTCAAAAAAGATCTCTTACAAAAAAAAATCGATTTTTTTTCTACATTCAAAAAAGAGCTTAGTCCTGAACTTGTTGCAGAACGAGAAACAGCTATGCAGGGGATCAAAAATATAAATAGATTTCTCAAACATCAAAAAAATACGTCTGAAAGTTTTGCTTTTGAACGGAATAATATTTATGCTGAAAATACTTTTGAAACAGAAAATTTTCTTCATTTCTTGTGAGGATATCTTACCCAAAAGGATATTCAGAATAAAATAATTTTGGATGTATGATGCGGATCTGGTAGATTTGTAAAAATATGAGCTTCTTTTGGCGCAAAAATATCTATAGGCGTTGATTTATCGGAAGCTGTAGATTTCGCTTTTGGGATCACTAAGCATCTGGATAATGTGATTATCGTACAAGGTGATATCTATCATCTTCCATTTTTTCACAATATAGAAATAGTACAATCCATATGAGTCCTTCATCATTTGCCTGATCCTCAATGATGATTTACTGCTATAGCTCAGAGAGTGATAGAACCAAAAGGTCATATGATTGTCTGGCTATATGCAAGAAAAAACAATCGTAGAGCATTATATCTCTATGAACCCGTAAGATATATTACAAGACATATGAATAAGAAATTGCTTATGTTCTTATGTCATATTCCAGCGCTACTAGTCCAGAGTATCAATTATCTGACTAAATTCATCGCTTGGCTAGGATTCAAGGGTGTCAGCAAAAAAATGCCGTTCTATTACTACATCAATTTTCCGTATAATATGAAGCACAATGATGCTTTTGATGTCTTAGCTACACCAAAGAGCAATTACTATTATACGGAAAACATTCAAAAGCGGTTTGAAGACGCGTGATTGAAACACATCCAATGAAAATATCTTCATGAGGCTGGATTGACGTTTATCTGAACATATGAGCATTAATATGCAAAAGAAACACATCTATTTTCTTATCAATTCGCTTGAATGAGGTGGCGCTGAAAGGGTAACTACTAATTTTGCGAATAATATGATTAGGGAATGAAAGGATGTGTACATCATAACTCTCAAATCTTCTAATTTTTACGATTTGCCGCAGTGAGTTCACTATGTTCCATTGTCTACTATAAAAAATAACTTTCTTATGTTTATGTTGATCCCTTGGTATGTAGGGAAATTTAAAAAGGTGGTCAAAAAATATCATCTATCTGAATGAATGAGTCTTTTGGAAATAGCTAATTTTGTGCATATTCTAGCCAAAAAAAAAGCGAAAATCTCTTTTAGAACACACGTAAGTGTATTTAAGTGATTTTTTGGGTTTTTACAAAAAGCCTTGATAAAATATCTTTATCCTAAGGCTTGAAACATTGTAGTTAATTCTTTGGAAAATAAATATGATTTGGCTGAATATCTTCATGTCTCAGAGGATAAAATAGAAGTGATCTATAATCCTATAGATAAAGAAAAAATCGACAAATTGAAATCCGAAGAAATATCTGAGAAGTTGAAAAACAAGATACAAGGCAAAAGAGTTCTTATCACGACAGGAAGGTTGGTAGGAAAAAAATGATTCGGCAATAAAAATCATAATAAAATCATATTGGCATTGAAGAGAGTATATGATGGTATAGATAAAAATCGAATATATCTGATAGTTTGAGATTGACCTGAAAGAAAAAGTTTGGAAAAGCTTGTATATAGTCTCTGATTGCAGGATAATATAGTGTTTATATGAATGCAAAAAAATGTATTTAAATTCTTGAATATCGCTGATATTTTCCTTTATGCTTCAGAAGTAGAATGATTCCCTAATGTTTTGATGGAAGCCAGAGAAATATGATTGCCTATTATTACTTCTGATTTTAAGAGCGGCGCCAAAGAGGTGATATTGTGAAGATATGTAAAAGATATTTGAAAAAAGATGAAATATCCTTATTCTGGTAAGTACTGAGTTTTGTTGGATCTGAATGAATATGAAAGTCAGTTTTTAGAAGTGTATAAAAAGTTATAAGTGGAGAGTGCTACTATATGGAAAGATCATAAGGTGTATGAAAAAAATTAGTAAAATAAACTTAACGCTATATTCTATTTGAATAGCATGTAGGCGCTTTATATTCTATTTGAATAGCATATAATAGAAGATTTGAAAAAGATATATGAAAATCTGCTCAATACCATACAAACAGATTTTTATAGAGACGATGCAAATGTATTGGCGGTATAATTCTATTGAAAACAACGATTGTTTATCTATCAATAGATAAATTTTTACATCATTCTTCCTTTATAAAGATGTTTCAAGAGGAAATAATCAAAAATCAAAACAGAATAGCTCAAGAAATCAAAGTTATTCCTAGAAATATGGTTTTTGATCAAGAAATTTTGAAATTGAATAAGGTAATATCTTTTGTATGACCAAGAAGAGCAGGAAAAACTTATTACATGTATCAGGTAATACACCAGCTTATTGATGCTTGATTATTAAGCATACAACAGGTTGTATTTATAGATTTTTCAGAATTTATAAATCTCGAATTGGATACGAAACAACTTTTGGAGGATTATACTACCTTATATCCAGATTTACAACCTTTTTTTGTGTTTGATGAGGCGCAAGAAATTAAAAATTTTAGAACAAGTATCCTTAAATTGTTTAATGATGGGTATAAAATATTTCTAAGTGGAAGCAATTCAAAGATTCTTTCATCAGAATTGACAACCCATCTGAGAGGAAGAGATTATCAGTATTTTATATATCCATTGAGTTTTGGAGAGTTTTTGAGATTTAAAAAAATACAATTACCTCAGCACTCAACAGCTACGGATAGAGGAAAGATAAAATCAGTCTTTATAGAATATATGGAATATTGAGCATATCCGGAGATAGCTATTATTGACGACAAACTTATTAAGCAAAATGTGATAAAAAATTATTTTGATATACTGCTCTATAAAGATTTGATAGAAAGATATGGAATAGGAAACGAATATGTTATCAAATATTTGATTCAAAAAATACTACAATGATATACCAAAGAAACAAGTATAAATAAAATTCATAATGAGCTTAAAAGCAAAAATATAGAAATCTGAAAAAACACACTCTATAATTATTTTGAGTATTTAGAAAATATATTTTTTATCTTTAGGCTAAAAAATTATTATTCTCCCAACGGACAACAAAAAGCTTATTTATGAGATACTAGTTTTGCTAATATCTTATGAAAAGAGTTTAATAAGGGACAGTCTTTTGAAAACATGGTCTATTTGCAACTCAAAAGAACATATGGTGATGATGTATATTATCTAAAAAATTGACATGAAATTGATTTTTATATTCCTTCTCAGGATTTGGCATTACAGGTTTGTTATGAGATGGATGATACTAATCAAAAGAGAGAAATTCAACCTCTTTTGAAAAGTAAACATAAAAACAATAAGCTTATTGTTTTTGAAAATGATAATAATAAATTGGATACCATTGATTATATGGATTGGATTGATTTTTTTGTTTGATAGAATGTGTTATGTCATAATGTTTTATCAAGGAAAGTACTAAGGTCTTTTGGATTTACGTGAATATGAAAGTCAGTTTTTAAAAATTTATAAAAAATTATGAAGTTAAGCCATTATGCAAAAAGATACATTGATTGATTGAAAGCTAACAAAAAAATCAAAAGGGATCGGAGATATTATCTGATTGATAAAAATTTAAGGACTTGAGCTAAGGTGCTGGATATCTGATGCGCAAGTTGATGATTCTTTGAGCAATGGAAGCATAAAAATATAGATTATTCTTGAATAGATTATAATGAAGATTTGGTAAATTTTTGCAAACAACAATGACTGAAGGTTGAACAATGTGATTTGTCAAAAGAAAAACTGCCTTATAATGATAATAGTTTCGATTTTATTTATTGTTCGCATGTTTTAGAACATTTACTTTCAAACGAACAAATACAGCTATTCAGTGGAATTAGTAGAATATTGAAAAAAGGTTGAAAATTGGTGCTTTTCACGCCGACGCCTTATACGTGGTATTTTTGGGATGACCCAACTCACCAAAGACCTTCTACTCATGGTTCTCTTGAGCATTTAGCTAAAGATTTTAATTTAGAAGTCATTGAATCTAAGTATTCTAATGTCAGATTTTTCCCTCAAAGAATCCAAACATATTTAAGATTGCCACCATTGAGATGGTTTTTATGGGAAGTGTATTTAGTTGTTAAGAAAATATAGGATGACTATAAATTATACGGAATATTGAACATGAAAAAATAAATTAATTATTAATACGAATATAAATTTTTCTGTATTTTCTATGAGTTTTAAAAATTATTTATTATCAAATTATACCTTTTTTTGTCTTCATGAGTTACAAGTTAAAAACTTTTTTACACATGATTTATTAAATCGTATTTCATTTAAAACATTAGATCTAACATATTATAAATCCTTAGACTTGAGGAATTATTATGATGAATTGATTAAACTATGTTTAAATGAACAAATAAAAAAAATATACATTACTAATACTTGACAATATTGGCATCCAATTTTTCTTAGAAAATGTAAAAAAGAATGAATAAAAATAGCGTTATCAACTGCCGACGATGATTCTAGTAAAATTAATTATTGTTCCAAACCTTATACGAGATATTATGATATACATTTCCATGTATGAGTAATGTATGACAAGAAAGGAACAACTATTGCAGATAAATTAAAAGAATGGTGATGAAACCCTGTTTGGATACCATTAGGTGCTAGAGCAGACCATATAAATACAAATATAGATTTTGATAATAGAGATATAGAGGTTTGTTATATATGAAACATCAATCCACGTAAATTGTTTAGATTATCTAAACTTAAAAGGCATTTTTGAGCGAGATTAAAACTTTATGGATGACAAGGGAATGGAGACTGGAAATCACTAAAAGGAATCTTCTATAAAATTGTGAATAAATTGTTCGGACTATGATATATTGAACCCATTAGCGAAGATAAATTAAAGGAAATATATGGAAGAACAAAAATTGGTTTCAATATGCACTTAGTATCGTGGAAATGACCTAGTAATAGTAGGATGTATGAGTTGCCAATAAATGGAGTGATGCAACTATGTGATAATAAATTGTGATTAAACAGAGTATTCGAAGTTTGAAAAGAGGTGGTCGCTTACGAAAATATACATAATGCTATACAAAAAATAGAATATTATTTGCAAAATGATGAGGAAAGAATAAAAGTAGCTAAAGCTGGTTATGAAAGAGCTATAAAATATTATACCTATGATTTGGTTTGGAAAAGAATTTTAAGTGTTATGTCCCAAGATTAAAAGAATAGAATACACATTAGTTTTTAGCATATTAAAAATATTCTTAAATGTCAGACGTAAAGCTTTGGAATTTTCATCAAAATGAAAATAGAGAAAATTTATTGCAAGGATACTATAGACAAAAATATATATTTAAAAAAATAAAAAAATATATTAAAAAGTGATCAAATGTATTGGAAATATGATTTTGAGATTGATTCCTATTAAATAAATTATCTAATGCTTGATATAATGCTTTTTGACAAGATATCTCAAAAAGCAACATAGAAATTACAAGAAAGCAATGGGACAATGAAAAGATTAATTTTATACACAGTATGTGAAACTGAAAGATTGAAGGGAATAATGATTATTTTGACTGTTTTGTCGCAAGTGAAGTTCTTGAACACATGAACGACAATGATCTGTTGACGTGTATAAACGAAATTTATAGAATCTTAAAAAAATGATGAATGATGTTTATTACTTTTCCTGCGGAAGAAAATCTTAAATCTAATGAATGTATATGCCCAAATTGTGAGAAAGTATTTCATAAATGGTGACATAAACAATGTTGGGATTTAAATAAGATAAAAACGATATTTTTAAAATTTAAAATTATTTTGATAGAAGAGAGATCGTTCAAGGCAAACAACTTAAATTTTTTGGGAATAATCGAGTATTATATAAAAAACCTATTTAACTTCTTTTGAAGACATATAAACTGAAATACTTATTTTATTATTTTACGTAAATAATAAAAATGAAAAGAATATATAATATGTTGAAGGGAATATATCTAGCATTTATTAAAAACGATAAGAATTATAGATATTTGATTGCTGAAAAAATTTCAAATAACATTTTTCCATTTTTTACGCACACTGAAAATGATAAATATTTTTTAGAAGATGTGGATTTTGTTAATGATTATAAAAAATTTGATAATCAGAATTTTAGGTCAATGGATAGAAAATATATGTTAATACAAATGTTGAAGCTAACTAAACATTTGTCTGGATCTGTTGCTGAGTGTGGTGTTTTTAAATGAGCGACTTCTTATTTTATACTGAAAAATATAGATTCTAATAAGAAATTGCATCTTTTTGACTCATTTGAGTGATTAAGCAATCCAAGTGGAATTGATTGAAATCATTGGTGTGAATGAAGTTTGTATGCTTCCGAAGACGAAGTCAAAAATAACCTTAAAGATTTTAATAATATAGTGTTTCATAAATGACGGATTCCAAATAAATTTCATGAAGTGTTAAATGAAGAGTTTTCGTTTGTGCATATAGATGTTGATTTATATGAGCCAACAAAAGACAGTATAGAATTTTTCTATAAGAAATTACAAAAATGATGAATGATTATATGTGATGATTCTTGATTCAAAACCTGTCCTTGAGCAAGAAAAGCTATTATTGAATTTTCAAAAATCAATAATATTGAGTTTTTAGATTTGCCGACATGACAATGAATTATGATAAAAATGTAGTTTTTTTCCTTTTAAATGCGTATTCTGTGTTTAATCCATTAAATAATAATGCTTCTATATGATGATCAGAGGTAGATGTTTACAATACAGCTGTTTTTCTAAAAAACAATTGATATAAGATTACGGTATTGGTCGGCGATTTCGGCCAAAAAAATATTGAATATTATAATTGAATTAAGGTCGTCAAAACTATTAAATCAAAAAATAATTGATTTATATGATGAATTATTAATTGATTGAAGCTATTTTTCTATTTGTATAAATCAAAAGGTGATATATATATATTTAAATGTGCAAGTCATTATCTTGGATTATGAGTTATATTTTGAAAATTTTTTGGAAAAAAAATCATATTTAGAACAGCGCATGATATAGATTGTAATGGTGATTTTATAAAAAATAATTGAATATTATGAAAGATATATAAATACTGATTATTAAATTCTGATTTTATCATAACTCAAAATAGAGAAAACTCTCTTATGCTATCCAAAAAATATGGAATAAATTCTTCTTTTATAGGGAATATATATGATATTAAAAAAGAAAAGATAACTAGTTTTGAAAGAAGAAGTTATATTCTATGGATATCAAGATGTGAAAAATGGAAAAGACCAGAAATATTTTTAGATGTTGTAGAAAAAAATAGAAAGAAAAAATTCTTAATGATATGTCCAAGAAGCAAATGAAAAGATACATATTATTCGGAAATTAAAAAAAGAGCAGAATGCTATAGAAATTTAAAATTTATAGAAAAAGTGCCTTTTAAAAAAGTTCAGGAATATTATAATAGTGCTATTTGTTTTATTTGAACGTCTGACTACGAATGATTCCCCAATACATATATTCAATCCTGTTTATGATGAACCCCAATAATTAGTCTAAATGTTAATCCTAATAATTTCATCATAAAAAACAATATTGGCTTTTTTTGTAATTGAGATGTAAATTGTCTATCTAATAGATTGAAAATCATTGAACAAAAGGATATATGGCATAAACTCTCAAATAACACGATTAATTACGTAGTGAAAAATCATTCATATGATCACGAATGAAAAAAATATTTAGTTTTATTAGATAATATAAAATAATATGGAGGCTCTCTTATATGAAAATATATATAAAACCAAGGATCAATTTAGTTTTTGAAAAAATTGGAGACATTTCTTAAATATTCTTAATCCAGAGAAGATTCAAGATGCAAAAAATTCTTTAATGGATTTTTTATGATGAGAAGATAAGATAAAATGAAAAACGTTTATAGATGTATGATGCGGAAGCTGATTATTCTCTCTGTCAGCATATTTACTGTGAGCTAAAAGAATTGTTAGTGTGGATATAGATGATAACTCAGTTTGGTGTGCAGAATATTTAAGAGATAAAGAATGAAATCCAAAAAATTGGGATATTGTTACTGGATCTGCCCTTGATAAAAAATTTATAGATTGATTATGAAAATATGATATAGTATATAGTCGATGAGTACTTCATCATACATGAAATATGTATAAGGCTTTTGATAACGTAATTAATCTCATTGATGATAAATGAATTTTTTTCTTAGCCATTTATAATAAATTTATAAGTTCTAAAGTTTGGTGGTATATAAAATATTTATATAATAAGACTCCCAATGTTTTAAAATTCATTTGGATAATGTTACATTATATTTATGTTGCTATTATGTACTTAATTCAATGAAAATGTGTTGTCAATGAAATGAATAAATATAAGTGAAGATGAATGGATTTTCATACAGATATTATTGATTGGCTTTGATGATTTCCTTATGACTATATGACCACGAAAGAAGCAACTAAATATTTCAATAGATTTTGATTAAAACCAATAAAAATAAAAGAAGCTAATGGACCATCTTGCTGGGAGATGCTGTTTAAAAAACTATAATACATTTTTCCATCTATCTATTATCTTCCCAATCTCAAAATCCTTAGCTCTTTCTAGGGATTTTTGTTCATAATGATTTCTAATATCTTTATCTAAATATATTTTTTCCATAGCTTCAAAAAATAATTTTTCATCATTTTGGTCTATTAATATTCAATACTTGTTTTTTCAAATGATCTCTGTTATTCATGTTTTGAACTTAGTTGAAATAATAGGTAATCAACATGCCATAGCCTCTAAAATAGCATTGGGGAATCCTTCTCGTAAACTAGAAAAAATGAAACAATCTGATTTATTCAAAAATTTGTATACATTTTTTTGATTTCATAGCACATGGATGTTTTTATTGTTTTTTGATAATTGTATTAAAGTATCTATCAATTCTCAATCTCATACTATTAATAATTGACTCTTAGGATGCTTTTTATTGAATTTTATAAAAACATCTATTAAAAATTGCTGATCTTTTGAAAAAGTTAGTCTTCAAACGGTAATGAAAGTAAAATAGTTGTCTTTAAATAAATTTTCATATTTTCATACCTGTTCTTGTGACTTTTTATGTATTAACTCAAGATTAAGTGGGTTGTGTATCATTTTTATCTTGTTTTCTGCAATAGAATATGTCTTTATTATGTTTATTCTTTCTTCCTCTGAATTTGGAATAACTGAGTCTGCTTTGTGATATAATAATTTTATTAAGGATTGATAAAATTTTGGCATAGAATCAATTGATTGCCTTATAGAAACCATGATTTTTGCTTTATTCTTAAATAACATTTTACTTAAAATGTTTGGGAAATTTGCTTCCTCCATGAAGGATAAACATATTGTAACATTGTATTTTTTTTTGTAGTTTTTAATAAAATATGCTCTTTTAAAAAGTTTGAATATCTTGATCAATAAATTGTTCGAAAAATTCTCATGTAAACATATCTCCTTACCTAAAAACTCATATTTTTCTTTGAAATCATAAAAAGTAAGATAAAAAATATTATCTCATCTTTTTTGTAATTCAGAACCAATAGTACTAGCAACTTTCTCTGCTCATCATCATAATTTAAGAGAAGGGATGATCATTAGGATGTTTTTTTTATCCATCTCTCATGCCAGATAATTAATAAAAATAACTTAATCTTATAAACATTAAATACCGTGTTGTTTGAAGAGATGACTTGATTTTTGTAAAAGTTATATCGTGAGTCATTGAGTATTCAATCATCTTTTAGCATAGCTATTCATGCTTGTATCTTCTGCATATATTTATCTTGGAGTATCCATTTATCAATGGGTGGGGAAAATCCTTTTTTCCCTCTAGTAATTATTTCTTGCGGTACAATTTCCTTTATGATCTCTCTCATAAGTATCTTTGTCTTTCTCCAATTTACTTTCCATTTCGTAGGTAATCTTCTTGAAAAATCAATCCATCTTACATCTAAAAATGGGCTTCTAATTTCTAATGGCTGCGCCATGCTAGCTCTGTCGGTTTTGACGAGAAAATTGTCTCCTAGTGTGTTGTAAAACAAGTCAAAATCTATTATCGCTTGAGTGAAATTTCCATGCGTTTTATCTAAAATTTCCTTAAATTTTTCTTCTGTCCGTTGTTTATAGACTTCTGGTTTATAGAGTGTGGATCATCAGATAGCACCATAAAAATCTTTTAATGGTAATAATGAGACTCTAAATGCTTCTTTGATTCTTGAGAAAATATTCAAATTGTTAGTGGTTTTAGGAATGATAAGATATGCTATTTTTCTAAGAAATTTTGGTATTTTTCTGATAATAGTCATTTGTGCTCCCACTTGATGCATCATGTATCAGCCGAATATCTCATCTCCGCCATCACCGCTCAGTGATACGGTTACATATTTTTTGGCTAATTCACTGACGAATCTTGTAGGAAAATTGGAATAATCTGCAAACGGTTCATCATAGTAGAACGAAATATCACTTATCATGCGTTCAAAATCTTTTTCTTTGAAATATTCGTGATGATGATTGGTCCCGAAAGCATCTTTTACGATATTAATATATTTTGTCTCATCATACTTTCATTCAAATCAGATTGAAAACGTATTTAACTTATCCTTATCTACCCATTTGGTCATTTCAGCTACTACAGAAGAACTATCAAGTCCTCAACTCAGAAACGCACCTACAGGCACATCACTCGTAAACATCCTAATTTTTACTGAATCTTCCAAAAGTTTTTTTCCTTCTTCAAGTAAGATCTTTTTATCATTGATCGGCTTGTATTCTGGTATTTCATAATAACAGTAATTCGTAATTTGTAATTTGTAATTCGTAATTTTTAATTGTAAATTATGTCTTGCTTCAAGTTTTTTTACGTTCTTATAAATTGTCCATGGGGCAGGAATATATCCCATAGTGAAATAAAAATCTAAAGCTTCTGGGTCTATATTCTCTTTTACATTAATTTTCAATTCTTGGTGTTTTAATATCCCTTTCAGTTCACTAGAAAAAATAAACTGGTCGCCATCAAAATAATAGTAAAAAGGTTTCTTTCCTAATCTATCTCTACTGCAAAACACTTCTTGTTTACTTGGATCGTATAAAGCGAAAGCTCGCATTCCATTGAAGTGATTTACACAATCTGTTCAATATTGCAAATAACTCGCTAATATCACTTCTGTGTCGGAATTTGATGAGAAATTATATCATTTATTAATTAGGTCTCCTCTTATCTCTTGATAATTATATATTTCACCATTAAAAACTATTCTGATACTTTCTTCTCCGATTTCTTCCAAAATTTCTGGATGATGCTTTTGGGAAAAGCCCCCTACATCTTTGTTATAAAACATTGGTTGAAATCATGCATCACTCAGATCTATGATAGAAAGTCTTACCTGTCATATTCATATACTCATCTTTCACATTTCCACGTTTCCACCTTTCAATATTTCAACGTTTATTCATTGATCGTCAGGTCCGCGATGAATGATAACCTGATTCATTGTTTTGATCAGACTTTCTGCTTCATTATTTTGTATAGGTTTAATAAATCCATTTATACCGCACATATAATTTAATGAATAATATAAAAAAAGAAAATTATTAATTTATTGTCCTATACCATAATAATGAAACCCAATATTTTCCAAATATTTCTTATTTAATATGTTTCTTCCGTCAAATATGTATTTACTGCTCATTTTATTAAAAATGTTTTTTCGGTCTTCTTGTTGTAATTTTACATCCTCTATGGTTATTATCAATATACCGATATCAGAGAATAAGTCATTTATTTTATTGTGTACGTAAATAGGTGTTTCAAATCTGCTCGATCCTACGGCGTTCAGATAATTCTCAAAATTATTTCTTGCTTTTGCATTATAATCAAAACAGTGCACGATAGCTCACTTTTCAATCAATAATTTGCACAATTCTACTCATTTGGATTCTCTAATATCATCAGTGTCTGGCTTGAATGCCAATCAGATAAGTCACACCCTTTTTCATTTTAATGTTCCTATGGTTTTTTCGATTTTATCTAAAAAATAATGTATTTGATGCTTATTTACCGCATCTACTGTAGAAATTATCCTTGCTTCCAATGAATTATCTTTTAATTGATGTATAAGAGACTTTACGTCTTTTGGAAAACAACTTCCTCCGTATCCTATTCAGGCATTCAGAAACTGTTTTCATATGCGTGAGTCCAATCACATTCATGTTATAATATCATGGATATTTGCTCAAGCAGAATCAGAAAATTGTGCTATCTCATTGATAAAACTTATTTTAGTTGCTAGAAAACTATTGGATGCATATTTTATTAATTCTGCCGTGGCTCGATCGGTGATAATAATATGTATGTCTTTTTTAATGAAATACGCATACACCTCTTCTATTTTATCGAGCGTTTTTATACTATCCTTGCTAAATCACAACACGATCCTTTCTGCATTAAAAAAATCATGCAAAGCTTTTCATTCTCTTAAAAATTCAGGATTGGAGATGACTGTGTTTTTTCAATCTAATAGCTGATCGAGCATGTTATTTGTTCATACAGGGACGGTTGATTTTGTTATTATAATTTCTGCTCATGATAGTACAGATTTTAATTTATTGGCTACGTTTTTAATTTGACTTAAATCTGTCTTTCATTCATGATCTTGTGGCGTTCCGACACAAAGAAAGATGATGTCATTGTTTTTTGCTGTAGAGATGTCAGTTGTGTAATTTAAATTATCTTTGACTTCATGTAAGAGTTCTTCAAGTCAATCCTCGTAAATCGGAGATATTCATTGTTTCAATTTGTTTATTTTTTCTTCAAAAGAATCAATACAATTGACTTTAAATCAAAGTTTTGCTAATCAGGCAGCTTGTATCAAGCCCACATATCCTGTTCCTATTACGGATATTTTCATCTGTTATTGCTTTATGTTATAAAAGTTTTTATATCGATTAATCAAATTCTCAATGCCTTTTTCTACTTCAAATTGCGGTTTCCATCATAATTTCTCTGTTGTATGTTTGATATCAGCACTGGTTTCTGGCACATCGCCTGGTTGTAAAGGTAAATAATTTTTTGTAGCTTTCTTTCATAGATTTTTCTCTATCAAACTAATTACATATTCTAAATCTACAGGATGATCACTTCAAAGATTAAATATTTCATAGATAAAATCACTATTTAGTGCTTTTATTATTCCACTTACGATGTCGTCTATATACGTAAAATCTCTTCTCATTTTTCCATTGTTGAATACGTCTATTGGCTCTCAATTTAACATTTTACTAGTGAAAATCAACATTGCCATATCTGGTCTGCCTCGTGGTCCATATACCGTGAAAAATCTTAATCCTATTGTTGGCAATCCGAATAGATGTGAATAACTATGTGCTATAAGTTCATCGGACTTTTTGGTTGCTGCATAGAGTGATATCGGATGATCTACAGAATCATCCACAGAAAATGGTTGTTTTTTGTTGTTTCCATAAACACTGGAACTGGATGCATAGACGAAATTCTTTATTTTATACTGTTTAGAGAGTTCTATGATATTATGGAAACCAACCAGATTTGATTGGATATACGCAAAAGGATTGATCAGACTGTATCTGACCCCAGCTTGCGCAGCCAAATTCAATACTTTATCAATCTGATTCTCTTCAAAGACTTTTTTTACATCATCCAGATTTTCTAGATTTCCTTTATAGAATGTGAATTTAGAAAATTTTTCCAATTCTTTCCTTCTGGCGATTTTTAAATTAACGTCATAGTAATCATTTTCGTTATCAAATCCGATAATGACTTCTCATTGTTCTAATAGCTTTTTTGCAGTATGGAATCAGATGAATCCACTGGTTCAGGTAATAAGTATAGTAGCCATGTTTTTATGATGAACGTTTTAAAACTTTGATTTCTTTGGATAGCAGATGGATACTTTTATAATTAATTATTCAAATAATACTATAGTAGAGTATGAGAGCCACTACGAGATACATACTATCATGCCATCTGTAACTATTATTATTAGCCATGAACATTCCTTTAAATAGGAAGCAAGCAATGCTGAGCGTGGCAATAATAATCAAATTTTTGATAAAAAACAATCGATCGTAAGATATCTTTTCATTACGATTGATGAGTCTTAGACTCAATCCCCAAAGGAGTATCCATCCCAATATTGTCGATATCACTGCTCCTGGTAATCAGATTTTGAAGTAATAGAGAAGCACGATATTACTTACCACATTTACTAGCAATGCTATCCCTAATATTTTTACTCTTTGTTTCACTTTACCTAGTCATGCGAGGATACCAAAGTTGATGATAAACATTACATTAATGATGAGAAATGGCGCTGAATACATAAGTAACTGCCCTGAATAATAGAACTTTGTCCCAAATAATATGCTCGCAATTTCCGGTCAGAACGCAAAAAATATTCCGCCAATACTGAGCGCAAGGATAGAGAAATATTTATAGAGGGTATTTTGGAGGAGATGAAGTTTTGTTTTATCTTTCTTGGTGACGAGTTCCGTAACTATTGGAAACACCATAGCGAGCAGGGGAGAGATAACGAGGGTATATGCTCCAATCAAGCTGAAATAATTGCTGTAATATCCCGCCGCTTTAGGTCCTAAGAGATTGATGACAATCTGCTGATCTACTTGTCCGAGCAGCGATCAGATATTAGCTCCTAGAAATACTCGGAAGGCATATTTGAGTTGTGTTTTGATGAGTTCTCAGGAAAAAATAAGTTTCCCTTTCTGGAGTGTATGACGATATTTTTTGAGAAAAATAATCCCTATAACTATGAGTCAGACTAAGATTCCGCTTATTCGTGATATACTGAAGGTATCTACGGTGAGCGTTTTAGTCAGCCGGAAGACGAGAGTAAATCATAATATGGTGTACATTCTGGTAAATTCTGATATGCCATAGGCTATAGCATCTTGGAATGAATTATAAATAGACAAAAATACCGAAATAAAGTTGATTCCAATAAAGTAAAAAGCTAAATTTCTGAGGATTTGGCTAGCTTCTGGCGATCTAAAATGATGAATGGCAAGCCAATCAGCTCAGAAGTAAATAGCACACGCTATCAAAATTCCTATAGTTACCTGTGCAATCAACGTCAAAATGAAAATAGATTTATAACTGTCATATTTTTTTTCAAGCCGGTATTTGGGAAGAAAGTATTGTAACGCTTCTGTTAATCAAAGATCATGATAAACAGATACTAAAGTAATAAATCACAAGACACTATAAAAAATACCTATATCTTCTATGGAGAGTGTATTGGAAACAATAACTCTGATAAGGTATCCTACAGGTGCGGTGATAATCATGAAAAAATATAACCGAAATCCTTTCTTGATTAATTTATGTCATAATGGTTGATCTGCTAAGAGTTCTTCTTCCATACCACAGAATAAATTTAAAATTTGCGAACACATGCAACTGCAAATATTATCTAAACAATATTTTTTTTCAATTGTAAATTATTCTTTTAAGATTGTTGGTATAAATACTTTTTGAGATATAGTACAAATTGCTTCTTGTACTAAGTATTTAGTAAAATCTATTATTTTTCATAATTGTTTGTCTCCTGTTACTCAATCAGGGGATCTTAATTCTACAGTAAGTCTTTCTCCAGGTTTTTTGATCGCAATTATATTGTGCATCCTTTTGAGATTTCCTTCTTCATCAAAATAGTGTTGATATATGTATGATATATGATCTTCTGGTATATTTTCTGGATCTATACCTCACACCAGATGTCCTATTTTTTTTCTTGCTTCTATAATTTTATTCCATTGATGGTATCTTTTTGGACTCATATACATGTCTTGAGGTGCTGCTCACTTTTGTCGTAGTTTTGAGGCATAGTTGGACATTGCTTTGAATAACAGTAATGTAGCTTCGTCGTCTTCTGCTGACATGTGAATATGCGTTGCCATACATCCTGCTCATAATAAATCGTAGGGATTTTTTAATACGCTTAGTATTTCTTTAGTCGCAGTTAGATAATAATCTTTTGGTGTTACGCAGTATTCTATTATTTTATTGTTTGGTATATTGTCCTTGTTTATTTTTGTCCAAGGGACTTTGCTTAATACCATTCCCATTTCTTTGCTTTTTTGAGTACATAATTCCATAAGTGAACTTGCTTGTTTTTGTGCTGATTCGATGCTTTTGTGTGGGTGTGTCACTAATTCCACCATATTATTTATTACTTCTGGTTTTATCAATGTTTGATCTGGATTTCGATGCTGGATGAGCTTTTCGTATGCATTTTCTTCTCATTGTTTGGAAGGAAAAATAGCATATCACTGTTGATCTACACAGCTCATTTCAATTTCAATTCATCGAGTTTCGGGTCTAATTTTGGTCATTATTTCTATAATTACTATATAAAAAATACTTTTTAAAAAAGCTACTTTTTGACTTGGAAGTAGCTTGGTTTTTTTATTGCGATAATAAAGAAGCTACTCCTTTTTTTTGAAAAAGAAAAAGAAGAAAAAGCTAAATGCTATTGATCTATACTTCTGTGCCATGAGCGTGTTCATTATTTTATAATAGATGATAAAGGTTTTGCTAAAAAGCAATATTCTTCTCCAGGCTTGTTCAATCCAGGCATGATAATCAAACAATCTTCTTTTGCATATATTATTTTCTTTGCTTCGTAGGCTATTGGTTCTCATTTTTTTATTTTTTCTAGATTTTTGAATTGTTTAACGGGTTTAAATGTTGCATCGTGCATCATTATACTTCCTATTATTGAGTATTTTTTGTTTTTTTTCTTTGGCAAAAATATTTTGTTTTGGCTCAAATCTATCTTTCATAATACTTTGAGTGAGCTAAGTATTCTACATACATTATCTAATCATGTTTTGTATCATGAAATATCTGCCTGACATCATGTCTCTATACATATCCCTATTCCTCACGCTCTGTTCGTTATATCTATCAGTGGTTTTCCTTTAATGGTTTCTATGAGATTGATATATATATCATCGGTATTAAGAATGTTTTTAAATTTTGGATAACTTTTTTGTGTGTGAATAGCTGTGGATCATGAAGGATGTGTGGTGGAATGAATATCTATTACTATATCAATGCTTTTTAGCACGGGAGTAAGTTCATTCGCTCTTCTTCTTTCATAACTTATTGGATTTTTAAGTGATTTGCTATCACAACATCTGTTTAGATTCTCTTCTATATATCTGGATATGATCATGTTTTCTTTTCTTTTTCCTACTGATGTTTGCAACTCTCTATTTTTTTTGTATGCTTGTATGTTGGCTAATATACAAATAATTTTTCACTTCAGAATATGGTTTTTTTGTTTAATTAATTGTTCAATTTTTTTTATTACTTTTATTCATACCGTTTCTCCTCCATGGGTGCAAGCTATTATCCCAATAGTTGGTCATTTTATTTTTGAGTCTATGATATGTATTCCTTGTATGTTGTTGTAATAGCTATGTAATAGGTTAGTCATTGTAATCGGTATTATAAAGTAAAACGTTTGGCTTATAGGTACTTAGATGTAGAAAAAAACTGAAAACCCCAAGAAAAAATGTGTAATGAAGAAAACGTTTATATTGTCTATTATTCCTTTTGCTCATATGCCGCAGATTCGATTTATAAAAAAACCTTCCAGAGGTCTTCTAGAAGGTGTGTACTATTTTTTCTAGAAAAACCTCTTAACTTGGAAAGAAAGCAAAGAATGCAAAGAAGTTTGTGCTAGATGATGTGTTCATATTTTTGTCGGTATATATTAAGAAGTTGATTATCTAACTAATATATTTTTTGCAAGATATTGCAAGTTATTTTTAGACAATATGTTAAGGGTAAAAAAACACCATCCAATAAGGATGGTGATGTGGTCAGGAATTATACACTTTTTGAAGCGCTTTTTTGTATGTTTTGATGAATACATCAACGTCATTGCTATCAGCGAGGGGGGACATAATACAAATCCTGTTTACGAGAATTTTTTCTCCTTCTTTACCTTTGTTGAAGTTGGTCTCTGATACCAAAACGCCATTTTTACCATTTGTTGCTAATTCAGCCATTATATTCTTCACCAATCTATTGTCTTTATCTATTGATCCTGTACTTGGTTTGAAGGTAAGAAGATTTAGTTTTTGCTCGCTGGTAATCGCAATTGGGATGCTGCATGTTGTATCTTGTTTAAGCTTTTCGATCAGTACCTTCGTAATTTTTATGGTCTGCAGGAGCGCTGCTTTGATTTTATCTTTTTTTAAAGTGATGAGAGTAATATATGTCGATATCACTCCTGATGATGGTCTGCTTCCTGTGATGGTTACTCCTCCTGTGTGTTCAAAAAATGTTCTCATGTATTCTTCATCAGAGATGCCATTAGTACAGGTACCGATATAAGGTGAATCAGTTGAGATGTTTCGAAAGTTTATAGCATTTTTGACGCACAAAAATCCAGCTCCAAATGGTGTCCAAAGATGTTTATGCGCGTCTACGGTTACAGAGTCAGCTAATGCGATGGCGTTTCTATATTCTTGGAATTCATCCAACAAAAGGAATGGACCACCATAAGCCGCATCAATGTGCCACCAAATATCGTGATTTTTTTTGTATTCCTCAATTACTTTAGCTATTCCTGGGATGTCATCATAAGCTCCCGTTTCGGTTGTTCCAAAGATTGATACAATACCTACAGCAAGTTCATTATCACCTAACTTAGATAAAGCATTGCTTACGTCAATTGCTGATACCATGAAGTTAGTGGTTTTTATTTTTACTAGATTATTAAGTCCTATACCTAAAGTTTGAGCTATTGCATCAAAACTGTAGTGTGCAGTGTCTGGTACGAGAATCTTGATGATTTTTTGACATCCTTGTACCCCGGTTTCTCGTAAGTTGATCTTAAACTGTCTTCTTGTGATTTCGTAGACAGCTAACTTCATAGCGATCAAATTCGCTTCTGAACCCCCTACCGTTGATAGTGCAACAGCACAAGGATTACTCTTCATCCCTACGATATCTAATATCATTGGACTTAATCGTTTGTGAATTTCTGTTCCGATTTTGGAAACTTCGGCGGATACAAGATTTTCATTGATAAGAGTGCTAAGTATAGATCCTATTTTTCCCATGTTGGTCGGATCGGTAAGCATATGATACCAGGTTGTTTTTGGATCAAAATACAGATGTTCTTTAGCTACGGCATCGATGAAGTATTTGAGGGTGTCATCAATTCTCTTATCATTGTTTTCTAGCCTATTCATCTTTTCAACAAAAGATTTTACTCCTTTGTTGGTTTTGGTTAGGGTAGAACGACGATTGTTCGGACCTTTTGTTCCTAAGGCATTGAGCATATGAATTATGTGTTTTTTTAACTGTTTAGGATTTTCTTT
>JBAZRN010000009.1:0-43163 GCA_041663325.1 Candidatus Absconditabacterales bacterium
AAAAGGTATGATTACACAGATGATTAAAAAAACAAAGAAAACTTAGGTTGATAGATCAATTTCTCTGAAAATAGCCACACAAAAAGTTCTATTATCCCTATATTGACATTGTGTGTAATATATAAAAATAGACAAATATCAATGGATACCTAGCAAAATCTGTTGTCGGAAAATTACAACAAGTAAAAAAAGAGCCATGAAGCCCTTCATACGAAACTCTAACATGATTTATTTATATAAAAGTGGGACTATTTGTAGATTATCATCTGAATATAATATACCATCAATTTTAAATCACACCTCTTTACAAACTTTTTTGATTTCTTCTTCTGACATTCTATATGATTTCAATATGTTGAATTTTACTAAACCATCAACAGACGGAGTTAACATATCTTTTGCCATAACCTTCATAATACATCAGGATTTATGTGGGATATTTAGTATTGTATTAGGCGGAATCGAAAGGGTGATATCAATGAAAAGTCTTCAATCATTATTAAAATCTACATCGTATATAACAATATTTTTAGAAACACTATATCTATCACAAAACGAATTTACTAATCGATCCATAGTTTCTTTGTTGTTATATAATGCTTTAGTAAGATCATAAAAATTATCCTCTTTTGCAACATTAAAAAATGTAGGGATGAATACATCTTTTTCTCATAATGAATTATATACTTTTGTTAAAATATTTTTTAAATCATTATATTCAAAATTTGCTAGCATATTAAACATAGTAATCAGCTTAGCATCATTAATGTCCTTAGATTTCATAAGCTTCTCAAAATCTCCATGATAATAATCTAAATCAAAGAGTTTTTCTAACTGAAAAAAATGGTTCTTTGCTATTTTATATGCGTGATCCAAAGAGTCTTTGCTCAAATCACAAGAAGTAAAATGGACTTTTTTATTTGTAATTTGGTACAATTCTGGAGATTTACTTTTTATATATTCCGCCATTTTGTCAATTCTTGCCATATTAATCGACATATGTAGAAGAAAAGAAATATGATTTGAAACGATTCAGTTTCATGTTCCAATATCTATTCGTTCTTCTGTTTGTCATAAGCATTCTCGTAACTTTTTATAATAACTAAATTCTGATCCATAAGTATTAAAAATTTTACGTATTCATTCATTTACAGTCCAAGAATAGATGTGTCAAAGATTATTATCTATCTCATTCAACATATCTTTCCCTATTCATGAATAGATTATATCATTTGGTATATTTCATTTTTTTAGCGATTCAATTTCAAATTCTATTATATTTTCGGATGTAGATGCACTTGGATCTGATTTTAACGACCAAAATAGCATAGGACACGATCACGATTCCTTACGCTTTTTATCAGCATTTTGCTTCATAATATTTTGTTTTGTTTGATCAGATATCTCTCTCATTATAAATGATTCCATATAAACATAAATATTGATTTTAATGAATTATAAAATTGTGAGCTCTTGATTATATATCCTACCAACTCATTTTCCCCATATAATGCACAAGCGACTGAATCTTCTCCGAACAAAATAATCTCTCATCTTATTCAGATCAATTCATCTGTTGCAATTTTTAAAGTTGTTAATTTTTTGTTTTTACCATTTTTAATGTAATTTACGTTGTTTTCTTTGTTTGAGACTATTACAGAAGCATGTATTCATTTTTCTATCCTCTTTTTAAGAAAAACGTTATTCAGATAACTTTCTAACTCTGGAACTATATCATCGTCACTTAGAAAAGCGAATATGTCATTTTTATGGTTTAACACTTGCTCATATAAACTTTTCAATCATTTAACTCATTCATAAAAATTTAGTTTTGGTCTGCTTCCAAACTTTTCAGACATAGCCAACAGCTCTGGAACTTTTTCTTTGAAGCTTTCATATTTCTGTTCTAGTTGTTTCAATAAAATATCAGGACTGATTACGCTATAATATTTCACTCCTTCTTTGGTGGTCTCATTGACTATCCCATCTCCCTTAAGATCTTCGAGAATGGTATATACTGTCACTCTATTGAGCTCTGCACGTCTAGCAATAGTACTAGCGATAGAAGTTCCCAATTCCAAAACGGTGAGATATATTCTCGCTTCTTTTTCAGATAGTCCGTAATTTTGGAGGGTGATAAGTAAGTTTGCGTCCATTTTTATTAGATGGAAAGTAAAAGGTAGAATGTAGAATGCAAAACATATATTATAACTTATTATAACTATACTCAGAATTGATTTTTTTGCAAATTTTGGGGGCTGTTGCTAATTCCCAACACCTCAACCAAAAAATCTAACTAATCATCGGATCTGACCAGTTTTTTTTACGAAAAATCTCGCCAAATTGCGAGATTTTTTTATGATAATATATAATATTACACCTCATCAAAATTGATAGATATTTCGCTCTTCACTGCCTTTAAAATAGTAAACTTTGTTTTTTTTAATTCTGCAGCGTTTCTATGCTGTACTGCTGTCACACTAATCAACTTCTCGATTTTTTTTTGTATATACCCGAAATCAATGAATTTATCGAATTCGCCGTTGTCTGAGAAAAGATTATTCTCAGTGTTTGGCTGTGTGGTATTGGCAGATTTATCCTTTTTCCTTGCAGCGGTGACATATTGTTCAATAATCTCTTCTTGTTTTTTTATCTCCTCACAATCTTTGTATTCTCATTCTAGCTTTTCCCCCAAATCACTTATCATCGCTTCGAGCTTTTTTATGTTTTCTTGCGCCTCTGGCGACATTATTCATGATTTATCTTCAAGTGATGCCATTGCTTTTTGCTTGATAGCTTTGTTCAATTCTCTTTGTGAACTGCGAATTGCTTGTTCCTTTTCTTTTACCATTCTGCTGAACTCTAGAATAATAGCAGATGTTTCCGTATATCATGCTATATTAAGCATTTTGTCTGCAGCAAATTTTCCTCTGAGTTTAAGCACTTGTATTTTTTTGTCTATGAAATACATAAACGAAACTTGATCTTTGATCTGTCCCTTGCTAGTGCCATATCCTCATTGATTAAGCAGCCAAGAGTAGATTTCGTCCTCATGGAGATCGCTCAAATCTGGATGTTTCTTTCTGATATTTCCTATTCGTATGGCAATTTTTTCCAAAATGGTGCGATCATCACGCGATTTCTCAAACGCATCCAAAGCGCAAGTCATTTTGCCATTAGGATTGAGATAAGAATATGCTTTGATTCTTGATCGATTGTTTTTTTCACACTGTTTCCCAAAAATTTCTATTTCTTCTCATGTTTTTTTACTGATTCTCATTTGTCTGTATACGCACGCTCTTTCGATGTCAGTTTCTGCAGTTCCCAACGCATTGGACATCAGCGCAATTGTTTGCGCGTCATCAAATGAAATATTATGAATAAAGAGGCATGGAAGTTTATCAAAATAATAGTCATGTTTCTTGCACCATGTTTGAACTATGGAGGGCAAGGTTTTATAATCATATTTATACATTTCACATAGTTCATGGATTTCATTTTTGACTGTCTTGGAGAACTCATTCATCTTATCCTTGTAGATCATATCTAATCTATTAAATGCTTCATTCCTGGAATGACCTGCCAATATAACATTCTCCCCTTTTGAATTTTGCCGAATCAGACAAGGATTAAATAGCGCTTTTTTGAATTCCCCAGAAAATACCGCAGCCATGATGCCCTGAACGCTATATTTGCTATATTCCTTTTTTCTGTTTTGGAAATTTTTCAATTCTACACTGATTTCCTCTAAAGTGATTCTATGATGTGCTGATGCTCGCTCTCTTTTGTAATGACGTCATTTTTTATGATCATCCTCTATGACTTCCAATAATTCAAGCAATTCTTTTGTTATTTCCGGATTTGCTTGTACACGTTGGAACAGTGAATTCATGAGATCTTTCTGACTTTTTTCTACAATAGAAAAAATATTGTCTTGCCCATTCTCCTGAAGACATGGTATCTGATTTCCTTCGTTGTTTTCTTGTTCTTCTTGTGCTTCTCCCATTTTCAGAAAAAACAATAAAAACATATCTGCAAGATATACAAACAGTAGATAAAGTCAATTAGAAAAATCATTATAATTTATTTATGCAAGTTTAGCGGTTTTATTACTTTTTCTTTCACTATCACACAAATACTATTTTCAAAAAAACTGCCTGGAAAAAATTAAGGCAGTTTATTGTTATTTATATATTTTACAATCAATTTCGTGTCTTTACATCTATTCACAACTGCTGGACAATACATGCTATTACTCCTTGAGATACATCTTTTCATCCATGTTTAGGAACTGGGATTCTTTCTCAATTTTTTTTCATGATGGGATGTTTGCCTCCGTATAATGGTCAGTCATATCATAATTTTTTCAGTTTTGCGACAACCTCTCCAAATTTTAATGGCACGATTTTAGGCATATTGCACTTGATTATTCTTGATAAAGTCTCTGATGCCCTGTATCACTTTTTTTTCGTTAGATAATACTGAATCCAGTACCATGGTTTCTATCAGATCTATTAAATGGTCTCTTGATTCTTCAAATGTATCACCTTGTGTATAATATCAGGCATATCAAGGGATCTTAGCAATGACCACACCATTCTCATCTTTTTCATATATTGCTTTCTCTAGCAAAGATTCTATATATTTTGAAAACATATTGCTCCAGTAAAAGATAAAAAACTATAATGAGCGTATATATTTCCCTATTTTTTTCAAGTAAGATTTGGAATTTTTCATAGACATGCTAAAATAATATGTTCTATCACATCATGTCCTCCAATGATATATCGTCTGCATGATTATTTTTATTCACTATTGATTTGCCAGTTTTTGACTCGAGATTCTCACGAGCAGTCTTTGCTACATCGCCTCAAGATCTGCTTGCTTCCTGCACTTTATCAAATCACTGCGTGTCATACACATCCATAATTTCCATTCATCAGTAAGTGTATGTCTGACTGCGATTCCTCTTTCTCTTTTTTCTATTCGATTCTTAGGGTATCATTTTTTCTCATAAAGTTCTCTCATCCTCTGCAGATCGAGTTCTGGATCATTTATTTCTTGTATCCTTTCATATCCCACTTTCGCCAACCGCTGTTTAAAAGGTTCAGCTTTAGGCGAAGGAATAGATTGAATGATGCGAAGCAAATGAGATGTAGAAAAACAATCGGTTTCTCTCATCTTTCAGTCTGGAGCCATCATTTTGAAACGTACGATTTTTTCGTACACTTCACTTCCTTCAAGGAGAAGTTTAGACTTAAGATCAGTCCAATAACGTTTTGGAATAGTGCTTTCAGTAAGTATCTCTATCACATCAACGATAGAAAAATACCATTGGTTATTATACCAAATTTTACGTACTTGTTTTTGTTCAAATAATGCAATTCACTGTTTCATCTTTAAAGTTCTTTAGTAAGATAAAAAAATCTCGTATATAGGCATTATACTGATCTCCTGACCGTTGTCAAACTATTGTTTGACAGATAGATTTGGATTTTTTCAATTAAAAAAACTGCCCGGGAAATTCCCAGAGCAGTTATGATTAATTGTCCTCCTTTCTCTCTTTGGTTTCTTCTGATTTGTCTTCAACTTTTTCACCATTTTCTGTGTTATTGACAGGTGTAAAAGCGTCATTCATCATTTCCTCAACTGTCTGACCTCTTTCGTCAGCGCTATGGTCACAATATATGCGACCGCAAATTGGACAACCCATAATTTTTCCTCCTTTAGTTTTTAGTTAATAATTTTTGTTTTTTTTATTGCTCTCCCCTCCCTCTGAGGGCGCCTCCCTCTATTTTAGAGGGAGGTCGGGAGGGAGTAAAGTTATGTTCATTTTTTTTCTCCTTTAATTTTTTGGATTCCGTTCTTTAACTCTCCCAGTCCGGTGAACAGAGAAAATATGTATAGCATATGCACTATCGACTGCAGCATAATAGTCATACGAATCAAGATCACTATTCGCCTTTACTACCCTAACAATATTTACACATTTAGGTACTCTTGCCTTTATCAATATCTTAGCATCATTTTCGTCATATGAGTTGCATGAATACAATGCAAATAACGACAACAACATAAGCATGATTAACATTTTTGTTTTCATAATTTTTTTCTCCTTAATTTTTTTTAGTTAATAATTTTTTATTTTAACTTCATGCTATATCCAATGACAAACATTGGGATATTTAGATCGTGATTGTACGTCACTTCAGCGAAAATCTTTGACTTAAGACTAATGTGAAAGTCCCTTTTGTACGCCACAAACCAGTTCATTGGATCCGCAGCAAAGTACATGAGAGAACCACCGATGTGATTATTCCTCCAAAAAGTAACGCCCACTCCTTCGTAAGAAATGAAGAAGTTCGGATTGTATCCTGGAGCTGTCATTGTTTCATTCTTTGAAAACCCAGCGCCATTCCATGCAATTGCATCGAAAGATCCCGCTTGATAAAGCAACATAATACCGCCCCATGGAACGTTTTTGAAAGAGCCAATACTTCCCAGTATCTGCCAATTCCCAAATTTTTTGCCGATATTGATTGTCGCACGATCATTGTTGACAAGCAGCGATATCTGGGTTTCCTTCTCGTTTGAAAAATCTAAACGAGTATCAAGACCGCTAGTCATAGCGCCTTCCCCTGAGGTAAGAGTAAAATCACTCAGACTGTAGGTGCCTATTTTCACGGTTTTTATTTCTTGCGCTGAAACTAAGTTCACAGCGATAAGAATACTTGCAAGTACAAATAATTTTGTTTTCATAGTTTTTTTTCTCCTTTAGTTTTTAGTTTTTTATTTTTAGTTTATTTACATGTTAATGACCTACGTCTCACATTGAGCTTTAAGCTTCCAGCTAATTTCATATGTTAGATTTTTTTATTTAGCTTATTACGCTTTGGTAATCACATCTTTTATATCTGGATATTCCACTCGCTTACCTTTTCGATTCACAAATTTTATTATTGGATTACCTTTGTCATCTTCTCTATGGTTGAAATATGCGTTTACTTGCCTTTCTGGCGGGACAGTAATTTTCCCCGAATCATGAGGGATAATATATTCCGGCAAAGCTATATTTGATTTATGTCTTTTGAGTTTTTTCATAATCTGAATACCGTCATTGACAGAAACTCTCTGCTTATCAGCAAATGGAGTGTGTGGCATACTATGAAGCAAATAGTACGGTTTGATATTGTTCTCGTAGAGTCTCGAAAAAAGCTCCCATAACGTATCGACGCTTTCTTGTAAGCTTTCAGAGACATTTATTCCTCTCAATAACGGTGTATGTGCAGCTAAGATCGGTCATGCTCAAAATCTGATTTTCTCTACTGCATGGATAAATTCAGGAGTGATTTCGTCAGGATGCGCCACGTCAAATGTGATGTCGTTGATTTTATATTCCTTGAGAATACGGACAAATTCATCATCGATCCTAAAAGGATTTATTGTTAATGCCCTCGTATGAATCCTTTTAAATCTGATTCTTTTTTCCCCAAAAGGATCTTTCAAAATCGTATCAATATCCTTGAAATATTTTTCCAGTTTTTCATTGCTTAATAATAACGGTTCTCATCAGCTGAATATTATCTCCTCAATTTCTGGATGATCCCGGATATATTTTAGAGATTTTTGCCACTCCTCTTCATTGAGCTTAACGATCTTGTGTTTCGCAGGATGTTCTTCTAACGTTCATTCTGCCTCAAAACAGAAATTGCAATATCCTAAGCACTGGCGAAATCTGAGCAATGCGCGATTGGTATATTTATGATGCAATAAGGAAGTAGGAAATTCTTCTAGTTTTTCCCGATTATCCTTTATCTTGTATGCATCATGTCATCAAGAGGTATATATTTCTCCTGGAGGAAAAAATTGTTTGAATCGAGTGGAATTTTTCAGTTCTTCCAGCAATAAATCTCTAGGAAACTGTGAAAGGATGTATGGCGTAATCTGGAATTTTAATCCATTAGATTTTATCAGCTCGTGCATTTGTTCCCAGAATTCTGGAGCAATATTGGGAAAATATTCAGAAAGATCGAGCACGTTTCTGATAGCGTTTTGCTGCTGAAGCACCCAATTTTCTCGGTCAGGATACACACACTTTTCTTTTTTGATAGTATAATTTATACGTTCTTCCTTTGTTCGTTCTCTCATGTTTTGTAAGTTTATGTGGTTAAAATCTTTTATATTAGATTTTTATTTAGCTTGTTGCTATCACATAAAACAATATTCCCAACTGTTTACATTCCACAACACGTCATCACGCCTTTTCTATCATCGTATAAATTTCTTCTTCTGATCGGCTTCTTGACTTCAATCATTTGGATCGTTCATCGTTCAAGCAATATTCTCTACCGTCAAATGTAATCTGTCTATGACCGCGCGCCTGATACATCTTTTCCCTGTCAGCATTATATTTTTCGTTATACACCGTAAAGATTAAATGGTTGGTATGTTGTAAAATCTTCTGCAGCGTTTCCTGATAATTATCTAACTCATCAGTTGTCATCATGCAAAGAGCTATATCAAATTGCTGATCTGTTTGTGCGAGCATCTTGTGTATGTCGTCCTGTATGATGTGTACGCGCGGATTGCTTTGGAATCTTTTTTTCAGAAATGCGCTATTTTTTTCATCTATTTCCACTCCCCGCACTTGCGTTTCCGGCAGCTGAGATATGCACGTCTGGATAATTCTACCAGCTCATGAACCGATATCCAGAATTGTTTTGGGCTGGAGGTTGTGCAGGGTTTTCTGCAGCTGCAGAGTTTCATTTCTATATGTCATATATCGCAGTTTGTTGCCCTCGCTCATCGCAGTAAAAATATCTTTTTGGATCATCTGTTCCGTATCCAAAAGACAGCTAAGGCAATCCGTGAATGAATGTGAATTTTTTGAATGTTCCATGAATAATATCGTGAATAAATATGTTTGGATTTTCTATTTCTTGATTTTGGTGTCTGAATTTGTATATTATTATGTGCATAAATTTATTTCTTATTTCATTCTCAATGGCAAACTCTGATTTACAGCTTCTTGATACCTTTGGCAGCACTTGTCTGGTCAAGATGAACAAGAGCACCTACAGCATACTTCAGAAGTTTTTCATGTCCGTAAAGAAGAATGCCAAACCGGATAAGATTCTTCAATCCATACAAGATGCCTACAATTCACCAAAGACATATACCAGTCTCAAAGGTCTTTTTAACGACTTGAAGTCTAAAAATTGAGAATTAGTAATTGCTCATTCGTAATTAGTCATTAATCTATATTTCTATTTTCGTTTCTTTCCCGGTAAATGATTTTTTAAATACATCCACTCAGACGCATTCTCCCCTTGCATATTTTTTTTTCAGAACCACACCTATAAATCATTTCTTTGATACATCTATTCAGATACACTTTTCACCTTCATATCTTTTACTCAATACTACTTTACCTATACTTGGGATCTCTGCAACAAACTCATTATATTCATTAAACTTAGGCGGATTTTCTTCAGAATATTTCTTTTCTTTTATTAATTTGAGAATCGGAGGGATTAATTCCTGTATTTCCGCATCATCATCAGAAGTAATATTTTTTTTAACCATGCATCGTTTTTTTTTATTGACAATAAAAGCTATTCCATCACTATCAAAATCATTAATACGGTCATATTTTGATCCAATTATAAGATTTAAATACAAGTTTCCTTCGATATTTTTTTTAAGTTTTAGAAGATAATTTTCGATATCAGTAGTTTCTATCTGAATAATTCAATTTTCTTTATCTATGAAACTTATTTTTTTAGATCGCATAGGTGACTGTATTGTATGAATCTTATACCCACCATCACTCTTGTTCCTAAGCTGTACTAAACCATGTTTGTCATTCTTTACTGTAGTAAGAAGATAATCTTCTCAATAATTGAACTTATGAAAACTATCTACATCAAGCACATAGGGATATGTAGTTATCATCTCTATTAACTTCTCGTGTTCACCCTCACCGGCATAAGCTGCTTTAAGAGTACTGTTATTTTCAAGGAAACTTAGCATTTTTTCTTGACGATGTTTAGTGATGATTTTTTTATTTTTCATATCTTCAAGAAACTCAGAAAAAAAGCCTGCTCATTCCATAAGATTTTGTACGAGCTCTTTATTTTTCTCAATAATAACTAATCTTTGAGAAACTTTTTCTATAATCTCTTTTTGCTCTTCAGGAGAGACGTTTTCTGGTGTGGGCATGGCGATTGTTTACGAAAGTAAAAGTTTTGAATTATGTGAGATATTTATCTATCTTAAGTGTTTCAAAACACATTTTTTATATCATCAAAAAATCATTGATTTTTTCTAAAACCCTATTTTCAAAATTGTCAGGGATTGATCAGCAACCTTTTTGTATCGCAACTTTACCATCAGGAAGATTCAATAATTCTTCCTTCGCATAACATGGATTAGTAAGTGGCATATTATCTCATTTTTCTAATGCTTCTTTTCTCAAAACATAATTTAAAGATTTTTTTCGTTGTTCTAATAAGGGTCATGAGCTTCTTAAATCTTCTGTATACACATAGGGACTAGTTTCGTTACCGGGACATCACTGCAATCTCCCATCTTTTCTCTGCATAAATCCGCCTAAAAATTGATTACATGGGATACCTGCATATGGAGAAACTCAATCTTTTTTGATTTGTTCAATGGTTGTTAACTTGTTTTTAATTAACATTACATATATTTTTGCATAGAGATTGACTAATTTTTCTGTTTTAAAGTTTTCATCTTTTACCTCTTTTTGCTCCAACCCTTTTCCGCTTACCATAGTGGGAGCGACTATTATTGGTATATTTCTTTTTATTGCCCACTCGTATATTTTTTCCACTTCAGAGATATTATCGTCTAGAACCGGAGAGCAAATGAGTGTCAGTCTTTGATTGTTGTGGTCTTTGTTGAAACCCGTCTGTACAATATTCTCAAATCACCTGTTTCTTATCTCAAACAGATCGGGATTTTTCTTGGAATTGACTCTTTTGGATTCTGTGTCTTTGTTTGTGGAAGTGATACTAAAGAGCAAAGAAACATTTGGATAGGAATATATCTTTTTGCAAAATTCGGCAGAATTCATACCAAATTTTTCTTTGGAATATTCATCTTTACCGAAAATCAAACCCTTAGTGAAAATTCCTATTCTGATATTATTATCTTTCAAAAAATCTAAAATTTCAAATAATCTAGGATTATGCAGCAATTCTCCGGGACCAAGAAATTTTACCATTTTCAGTCCGCATTTTTTAGCTTCCAGCAACATTTCAAAAACTTCTTCTGTTTTCATCAGCGGATTATTTGTTTTTGTCTTGCAATCAAAACAATGTTCACAGCCTATATCGCAATTATATAATTCTTCTGCCCTTCTATTTAATGCCTGTTTATTCCTTTTATTCCTTTTATTTAATCCTTTGTTCACAGCTTCCACATATTTATCTTCAGAAATATTTATATCCATCGTCAAAAGCTTGGGAGTTCCATCTGACAATGTCTCTTTTAATTCTTCTCTCGTAAGAGCAAATGTTTGAGGTCGCAATTTGTAATCATCTGGATAACCATCAGTGAAGACCTCAAATATCTTTGGTAATCCGCTTTCTTTAAAATCTGCCATTTCGAATAAGTTTTAGTAAATAAATATGATATTTTAGATATTTTTATTGGGTATTCATTTTACTATGTTTCGTCAGCGTAAGAGTGTTTGGGTTGGATAAGGTTCATGGTTTCTGAAGATTCAGTTTCCGATGTAACTTTTTCTATTACATTAGGATATCCTGATATGTAATTTAGTACCAATGTTTTTTCTTCCTCAGTGAATTTATATTCATCACTTTTCTTTTCTATTGTCTCTAACATTAATGTCTGTAATTTTTTTGGTAGAGGTATCATATCCTCCATTTTCGCCAAAATAGTAAGCAAATAGTGTGTCTCTGTCGGACCGAAAAAGCTATCTATTGTGCTGCTTTCCTTTATTTTCATAAAAATCTTTCGTGATATTTCTCTTAATAGCTCTCTTGTCTGTACTGGTGTTTTTCAACCAAAGACTTCTTTTCGATTGGAAATAGGCGGTTCAGATTCACTTTCTTTTGGTTTTTGGAGAACCACAACTATTTCCTGTTTTTTTTCTTCTTGCTGGAGAAAAATCCTTTTTGAGCCAAACATTCTGGCAAACAAATTGTTTTTTTTATTGAGCTCAGTCATGGGAATATTGAATAAGTAAAATGTTTGAATTATGATAGATATTTTGTTTACCTATCATACTTTCCCATATTTTCTCTTTTTTTTGTTTCCAAAACTTCTTTTGAATCTCATATCTCATAGGGAATGATAGGCAAAGTAGTATTTCAAGGCAGTTTGCACATTTCTAAATAGTAGTAATTTACTAAATTTCTAAAGTCTCTCTCTGGATGAGTAAGTTTACTCGCGAGAGCAGTAAAATCTAACGACTGGAATAATGTGGGATTTTCTATAAACAGATTAATTTCGTTTTTGAAATCAGGATTTTTTCGTCCATCATTTCATGGAATGAATGATTTAGCCACATGAGGTCTAGGCACTGCTCAATAGTTCTGAACCATTGCCTCTACAAATTCGTAAGCATTTCTCAAACTCTTTTCCGTATCGACTCCATTATGTCCGAAGACCATGAGCAGTTCTGGAGTGATATTGTACTTCTCTTTGGACAAACGAATAGCGTCCAGAATATCTTTTTCATTATTCTGCGGCTTTTTTATTCCTTTCCAAATCTCAGGTCACATGCCATCTACTCCGTATCAGACATTATTGAATCCTGCTTTGACTAATTTTTCCAATATTGCAGGATGATTTTTGTCCAAGGTTATAAATGACTTGGTTCCCGCAAGCCCACGAAGAGAAAAAGCGAATCTGGGATTATTTTTTTTGATCTGCAAAATCATATCAGCAAATCACTCTAATTGCCTGGAAGATTGGAATACATCGAGATTGGACATATAGATACTTACCTGATTTTTTCATGATTTTTGCAATCTCTCGACTATATAGCAGAGGTCTGCATACATCACCCCTTCATCTCTGTACTCTTCTTTCTGATTTTTTACTGCAGCACAGAAATCGCAGTCAAACTTACATCATTGAGAGACATAGAAAGAAATTTCTCTCGTGAAATATTCCTGGAAATCCTCATCAGACAATTTCTCGTACATAGGAATCAGAGAGATATTATGTCAGTCAGATATATTTTTTATTCAAGGCTTCATGCCATTAGTAACGTTCTTGCCAAATAAACTTTGAAACTGATTATCATCCAGTCACAATGTTTTTCATGTTTTGGATGCCTTTTGTGTAAGAACTTGTCCTCCGAGGATAAAAATTAATTCATTGCAGAATTTTTGTCTCAGCTGCTGTATTGTCTGTATAGCAACTGGAATATACGGTGCTCAAAGCAAATTTATGCCGACAACATTTGAGCTGAGTGATGTTGTTTCTCTCAGATTTTCATCATGCAGAGAAATATCTACTCAATTGTTTTCAAGAATAGATCCTACCGTCCACAACGACGTATTGGTATAGATGTGTCATTGAGACGTTTCGTCAGCATAAGAGTGTTTAGGTTGGATAAGGTCCATTTCGGTATATGATTTATTATATAAATGCGTATTATTTAGCTTCTCGCGGCAAATTTTCTCATTCAGCGATATGGTAGGTGATGTCTTTGTTTGGTTTTATGCTCACAGACTCATTTTCCTCATCATAGAATATCGATAGCCATTCATTATCTCGTAAATTTTCTCATTCTGGAAGCATACTTTGAGCAGCATCTATTATGTTCGGAAACGGTGGCTCATCTTCTTCTTCAGCACCTTCTGTATTTTCTATTTTCCATTTCATAAGTGCGGAAGGGACATTTAATATAAATTCTGGATGTTTTATTCTCCTGTCGGTTTCTCTTCTTTCTCAGAAATATTCTAACATAGAGACAACAATATCGTCTGCGTATATGCTGCGTATTTCCAATAATTCTATACAGAACCTGTGCAATTCGCCCAAGAATAAAAATTCATGTTTTTGTTCGTCAAAGAGGAGATCGAGTTCTACAAACATACTATCAGTAAGGCCCCCTATGTTTTCTCTATCACCGCTTCCGATTTCTCTCAATACATTACATACAGCTTCACGTATGAGTGTGTAATATTCATTTCTATTTTCGCAGTCCTTCTTGATTTTGGGAAAGAATATTTTTGTTAACTCTCTTGCTTTGCCGAAGTTTTTTTCTGCGATAAAATGTGTGATGATTTCATCTGGCGTCTTATCCAACAAACCAAAGATTTCTTTTGCTCTAGCATCGCTATTGCGCTCATTGATAAAGCTACCCAACAATCCTATATTACTTAGCGTAGCTAATCATTCTGCATTATTAGTTGCATTGTTTGTTTTCATAAGATTAGTTATAAAAAATAAAATATTATACTGAGGTTCTATATACGCAGGTTCCATCGCAGTTCTCGCAATTATGCTTTGGATAGGTCTTTAAAATACGCTTCTTCAATTCTTGCAGACTCGCGTCTTTGATATTTCCAACTACGTTTGGATTTCCGGCACATGCGCTTACATCGCCATTGCCAAATATCTGCAGAAATTCCACACAGGGTGTGGTGAAAAAGTTATTTACTATTTTATGATTGAAGCCATATTCCTGATCTATTTTCTGAACAAGTGTTCATAACTGCAGTTTATCTTCTTCAGACAGCACATTATCTTTATCAAAATCTTTGGTGCCGCTGCGTCCTGATGGCAAATAGGTCGTAAAAACCACTCGGATATTATTTTCTCTGCAATATCTCAACGTTTTTTCCACTTCGTGGATATTTCTCTTGGATACTACCATGTCGAATCACAAACGCGTCGTACCATCCTCTCTGAGAGCGTTGAATCCTTCCTCTATCAAAAGCTGTATCGCTTCGTTCCTCTGTTGGAAATACATTCATGTTTTGTCTCAAACGACTCGATTTTGATATTCTTCGTTCCGTAGACTATCGCATTTGGGGCAGACGCTCGCTCAAGTAGCTTTTACTCTTTTGACGAAACTTCTGTCTCTCATTTTAGTCGCGGCATCAGTGAAGATAATAGGCTGGAGTCCTTTAGATGCTGTGTATTCTATAATCTCGAAAAAGTGCTTATCCAGGGTTGGTTCTCCTTCGCCTAAGAAATCGATCGCCTTGACTCACATATCAGCGAGCTGGTCTATGATGCTTTTGATCTCCTCTAACGATAAAGTAACCTTTAATTTATCAGTAAAACAATGAAAGCAATTATGCAGACAAGCAGCGGTCATCACTCTGAGATCAGCGACTCTTCTGACAATCGACGGATTGGTAAAATCTTTCTCTAAAATATTCCATCCTTCCAAAGCAGCTCCGATCCCTTTTGGAACCTGCCCTAATCGAAAGTAATTTTCTTTAGTTAGATTTGAGTTCATGAATAATTTATAATAATAAATAAATTACGATCCTTGATGAGGGAATTGTGATTTGGAGACCATATTCACTGCAGCAATATGCGCTGGAGAAGTTAGGATGGTATTTACTACCTGCCCTACCGCTGTAGGAGGCATGAGAACGATATCATCATCAGTATTCCGTCCGCCACTATGTTCTGCGCTTATATCTCTTACTGCTTTTCTTGTCTCTAAAGCGTCATACATACCGGTATCGACAGCTCATGGTCTGACTGTACTTACTCGAATATTATCTTTATATAATTTCAGCATTACTACATTGGCATATTTATCTATCGCTGCTTTTGCTGTGCAATGGCTGGATCATAAGGCATATCAGCGGATTGCGCTCATAGAACTGATGATAACTATTTTGGATTCTTGCTGTTTCTTGAGTATCGGCAGAATTTCTTTCATCAGAATGTGAGTCCCGTTGATCACTGTTGTAATCTCTGCGTCTATCAATCAAACGTCCATTTCTTCCAATGGCAAATAAGGATTATCATTTTTTAATTGATAACTCCCCGCTCAGAGTCCTACAGATTGTACTCGATATATCGGTTTGTCTGTCGGTAATTTGGACACAAACTCTTTCACTGATTGTTCATCAAGCAGATCTACTGCAGTTCAATCAATATGAAGAGTCTTATCATAGTTGAGAGCCATATGACCATCTATCTTCACTCCAGATGATAAATCATTAAGCAGAGCATCCCTAATTCATTTTATTTTATCTTCATTATGTCACACCATAACGACATCAGCTCAATTTCGAGCAAGAACTGCTGCGATAGCTGTGCCGATATTTGCCTTCATTTCTTGAATATCACAACCATGATGACGTATCGTTCCATCTTGACCTTTTATTCATGGTTTCAATCCATGATTAATAAAAACCTCATCATGTGTTGGTTTACCATCAACAATATCATGGAACACATGTTCAACTGGTTTATACCCGCATCCAGTAACGATAATTCTTTTCCCCTCGAGTAAGAATGTTCTTGGTGTGTTTGTAATTCTGTGCATGGCGTGAAGTAGAAAGATATAAAAGGTTACTTTTGACCAGGAGAGAGCTCATAATCATAGCTATAAAAAGTCGTTCCGTGAATGTCTCTTGGTGCGTCGTCTCGTAAAGATGTGTAAGTCTTAATATCATTCTCCTTCTTGGATCTTTTTCTTTCAAGGATCGTTATGATGCGTTTTGCATCATCCAAAGATAAGGATCATGAGCGTATTTTAGGGACATCAATATCGACTCCTATAGCGTTCCGATCTACTTCATAAAAACCTAATGGTCACTTGGATTTTCTAGTTGCATTGCATCCAAGCTCTTTGACATATCCACCAATAAATCTTTCATTGACGACAATCCTATATCTTTTACGATTCTCCAATTCATCCAACGCCTCTATCAGATTCTTTCTACACTCTTCTGAGAGGTTTTTTACGAAGATATTTGCGCCTTCTATTGTTTGCAGTTGGTCGTTTGTTTCCATTGTCATACCATTAAAGAATAAATATTGACATCTGGAGAATAGATTATTTAATATAAAAATCAAGATGAGTCAATAAAAATATGTAGTAGAAGTTCTTCTACAGGAGGTTACGAGTGATGAGTTGTGAGTAACGAGAAAAATAGGGAAATGGATTTGTCTTGTTTTTTCGTCGTAAATGGATAGACTACAGTCACTAATTTAGTTCATAAAAAAATATTATGACTACAAACGACATCAGAAAACTTCTCAAGCCCCAAGAATATTTGCTGCTTTCAGAAAAGCTCTATGAGCTAGCAGAAGACCTGGAAGATGCTTATCGAATCCAAAAGAACAAAAACAACCTTAAAAGATCTCTTTATAAGGATGCTGATGTTTTAAAATAATACAATAATTTAATGTTTTACCATTATTACAAAATCATCATGAATCAATTGCCTATTATTACCTATCAAGATGAAGATGGAATATTTATCGCTGAATGCCCTTTGATACAAGGATTTCATACTCATGGAAAAAATATTCAAGAATTGTACAACAATATTGAAGAAGTAAAAGAGCTTTTTAAAGAAGAAATTCAAACACTACAAAACAAGAAAAACTATAATTATTTGTCTGTTTCACTTTTACCTGTAACATTAGCAATATAATGTGATATCTAGTAATTAGCTGAAAAGAATTGATCCAAAAACTTGAATCCAAATGATGAAAACAAGTGAAACAAGTAGGAAGTCATGTTAAGTTTCAACTACATAATTTCATTACCACAATCCCCACGCATTGAAACGATGATCTACCCAAATGAACACTCAAAAAAATATGTAAGGATCTTCAAATAGATTACGATTTCATTAAAAGTTAAAATTATTTCGATTATATAACCTATTATCTCTATCATGACTCGCATCCCTATCAAAGATTTCCATCCCGGTGCATATCTCCTTGAAGAGCTTCAAGCAAGAAATATTTCTCAGGTAACTTTCGCCAAAGTAATAGGCAAAAATCCTGTAGAAGTAAATAGCCTTATCAATGGCAAAAGAAACATCACTCCTGAACGAGCCGTTCTTATTTCTGCCGCTTTGGGTACTCAGCCATACGTTTGGACAAATTTACAACAAAGTTATGATCTCAAAAAAACCGAGAAGAAAATTTCAACGAACAAGATAGGAGCGATCAAACAAAGAGCATTGAAATATTTCGCTGTCACGCCACAATATGCGTAATTATTCTACTTTACTATCCAATTTTCTAGAAAATCTTTGGATACCAATTCTCCATTGGATTTTGTATATGTATGTAATTGTTTAGCATCGAAGTAGCGTTGTCCCGTCTCTCGTTCAGACGCCAACAGAAAATCTTTATTATCATACGATTGGACGATGAGCACATCATAATGTTTGCCATTGCTATGCAAATAATGACCATATCTTTCTATATTGAACGTGTGGGGAGGATAGTGCAGTAAAGGTCATTTGGCACCTAACGAATCCATCAGCGCATTAAATTCTTTTTGGTACTGAGTAGAATCGAATGCTATATGAAACGTCGGTTCTCATGCGTTAGTTGCTTCAGAAAAATCAGCCTGTATGTTTCCCTGCAGTTCTAACGTATATTTGCACGCGTCAGCATGTTTTTGCATTGCTGGCTGAGAAATAATATCAAATCCTGATTCAGTCAAAAATTGCGCATATTCGGAAACAAATACTCTGAGCGTACGATGGAGTTTTTCTGCGTTCATGAAAGGGCTGTATACCTTGTCTATATTTACTAGAACGCCGTTACTGTCAGCCTGGAGGAAATATTGCTTCATAAGTTTTTTGAGAACATCCAAATCTTGCTGATTAGCTTTCCCTGCGCCATATATTTGGATGAAATCATTATAAAAATCATCTGCAGCTTCATTAATTTCAGGTTCTAATGATGGCATCTTATTCTTTCCCCTAGTATCAAAATACACATTGTTAGACGTTTTGCTTTCAAGGCTTTTTTGAAGAAATGCTTTGTTTTTTTCCTCTTGCGCTTTTTTTTGATTATATTCAGAGAGCTTATATCAAGCAGTCAGAAATAATGTTGCTGCTAAAGCAAGACTCGTATATGCTACAATCTTTTTCATCAAAATATTTTTTTCTGTCTTTTTGTTCTCTATTTCTTTTATCTCTTTGGTAGGAACATATATCTTTTCAAATTCTACTTGAGGAGCCACTTCTTGGCAAATAGCATGAAGTTCTGCTAATTCCGGAAAATATTTTAGCGACATATCACCGGTCTTATAGCCATAAATAATTCCGGATATAACATGATCATATCTCATCTGCCTATCTACTCATCATTGTATATGAATACCTTTGAGCACCTCATACATACGTATGGCAATCTCAACCAATGCATAATAATCTGACTGATTTTCTCAGATCTTGCGGGTATCCTTATTGCGTTGTTCTTTGCTTTTTGTATTGTAGATAAGCTGCATAAATTGTTTATTTTTTTGGCAGCATCGATAAAGATATTGAGCAATTTTCACTGCTGAAAAGTTTTGTTTATCTAGTATAGGCTTTCCCTCTGCCTCTAATCATTTTCTTCATCGTTTTTCGATCAGCTCGAAAAGTTCAGGGTACTGATCAGAAACATTTACTATCTGGATTTTATCAGCATTTTTTCTGAAATATTTCTTAATAAGCGTTTCTATTACCCTCTTCTCTTCCTCAAATGTCATAATACTATCAAGTTTTTCTTTCTGATCTTCATTGCAGAGAAATCTTGCTAGATCTGGCCGGAGTTGGATTACCACTTTTTTATTGTATCATGTTTTCTTGATCAGATATTCCAGTCATCATGCAATATTTTCTTGAGAATAAATGGTTTCATATCATTTATCCATTTTCCCGATTTGGAAACGGAAATTATCTTCGTCCACTTCAAGCTCCCTATCGTCTTTCTTCCCATGAAACCCGTAATATTTTATAATATTTTCTGGTATGACAAAATTTAGTTTACTGTCCCGTTGAGTAAATTTTTCTTTTCATTTTTTCACAAATTTTCAAAGTCTGCTTGCCATAGGTATCAGAAGAAATAAATGGCAAGTATATTATACCCAGAAAACTTTTTTTTGCAAAATTTGACTACGTGAAAAATTAGGCTTGTTTTTTCCCCTTTTTAGAAAGCTTTCGGATAAGATTGAACATACTTTTGAGTCCTTTATGGAGCGTGATGCTGGTAATTACCAAGCCGCACATCTCATTGGGAGCATACATCACGATTGCTACCTTATCTCTGCCATAAATCATGATTTCATCAGCGAAATCGAAGACAGGATCATTGATAACCAGCGATTCGTGTTTAGCGGTATGATATTTACTATACGTATTATCAGTCTGCCTGGAAAGGATAGTTTTTGTTTTCCTTGGATATTTGAGTCTTCGAGGAGCAAATTCATGAGTAAGATAGTTCTGAAAATTCGGATCGATATTTCCGGTTCAGGTAAACGTCAGATAGGGTTCATTCTTTTCCATATCATCACCGCCATGCAGAATAATATTTTCGTAAATATTTTTTAGTCATTCCAATCACTCATAGAACTCAACTTTAGGCTTATTATCGTATTTATTGGCAACAGCCAAAAATTGGGGCAATGCTTTTTCAAGCGCGAGATATTTATCTTTCATGTGATGGATGAGTTTTTCGGGAGAAATGACGCTGTAATAGGTGGATCCCTTTTTCGGCGTCTCCAGCGCGATTCATTTTTTCACTAAACTTTTGAGCGCAGAATAGGTCGTCACTCTGTTTTCTCAGCTGCGTCTAGCGATGCTGCTCACCGGCGCAGTGCCAAGTTCTAAGACAGCGAGATAACTTTGCGCTTCTGTCTTGGACAGCCCATAGTCTTGAAGTAATTGGTCAAGCATGATAGAGAAGTAGAAGGTAAAAGGTGGAAAGTGGAAGGCGCAATCGAAGTCTCGGAGCCGGCAAGCCGAGCCTCCCGTATAACGGGACAAGGTGGGATTGAAAATTAGAAATTAGAAATTAATCTCCTTACTACTCTTTCCTTTCCCATGACCTTCATAACTGAATACAAGTCCGGTGTCTGTGTCGCGCAGCAGAGTTGAATCCTCAGAAACATAGCTAGATCTCCAATCTTTCATACATATCATCATTCTTTAAACTCAGCATTATTGCCGGCGAAACCGTATTTTTTTCAGACTTCTTTGAGCTGAGCAAACCAATCTTCAACGGTCATAGCGAGGTCAAGTATTGAAACATATTCAGTTGCAAAGTTTTTTAGCACCTCGGTAGAAGGTAGAAGGTGGAAGGTAGAAAGACCGTGATCAATTTTCAATTTCTCTCGTTCGCTGTCGAAGAAAAAACGTAATTGTGTTTCTACATCAACATACGTCGTAAATCTTTTCGGATCTTTTGCAGTGTGACGTTCTATATTCATCGCTGCTTTTACATATGGAACATCTGACTGTATAAGTTTAGCTAGTTCAGGTTTATATTTTAAAGCCCATGCTAAACTCTGTTCGTAGAGTTCGTCAGTTGAAATTCTGGATAAGTAATTGTTATTTATACTTTGTAATTTTACTACATCGAATAATGCCCCTGATTTTCACATTTTTTCTAGTTTGATTTCAATGTCGAGATAGGTCTTGTCTGGATTAGCCTTTTGCCGATCCTCAAATCATGGATCAATGATGGTAAGAAGATATTCGATGATTCATTGGGCTGCATATCCGTTCTCAAAGAAAAATCAGATATCAGCCTCAGGGTCATGTCTTTTGGAAAGTTTTCTTTTATTGCCATTATCAAGTTTCAGCAATGGCGCTACGTGACAGTACTTAGGAGCTGGTAAGTTGAATGATTTGAAAAGCTGCAAATGCAAGGGAACAGACGCCAACCATTCCTCTCCTCTGATCACATGAGAAACTCTCATCAGATAGTCATCAGCGATATGCGCCAAATGATACGTCGGCAACTCATCAGACTTAATGAGCACAATGTCGTTGCAATTATCGATCGTTTCTATTTTTCATTTTATCACATCTTCAAACACTATTCTTTGATTTACCGCACTAGGAGAGCGAAATCTGATAACAAAATTTTTATTTATTTCCAATTGCGCCGCCACTTCTTCTGGTGATTTATTTCTTCGAACGGAATAATTACCGTAAATACCAGGCGTTACTTTGCTTTTGGTCTGCTGTTCACGGATGACTTCTAATTCCTCTTCACTCATCCGACACGGATATGCCAATCAATTTTTTAATAAATATTTTGCGAACACTTTGTAAATATCTTTTCTCTGTGACTGTGTATATGGTCAATATTCACCGACATCTCTACGAGAATTTCATTCTCCATTTTGAATTCAAAATTCTGAATTATTTAACGGACCTTCATCAATCTGAATTCCGAACATTTTCATGTAGTTGATAATCAATTCTACGGTTCACTCAACTTCCCTCTTTTGATCTGTGTCTTCTATTCTTAAAAAAAACGTTCATCCTTGCTGTTTAGCAAATTTTCGTGAAACAAATGCCGAATAAATTCCTCCGATATGAAGAAATCCAGTAGGGCTTGGCGCGAAACGGGAGCAGATTAAATTCTTTCTTGGTGGATATTTTTTTTCTAAGTCCTGGATGGTTTCCGTGACGTCAGGAAATATTATGTCAGCGATTTGTTTTCGAGTAGCCATTTTTTTGAATGATAAATGATAAATGATAGATGATAAATTAAGAATCTAGTTTTGAAGTTCAAGAATATATGTCCTAGCTATTCCATAACGTGAATGATATAAGCGCCGTTACTTCTTGTATGAGTTTATTTTTTATCCAATATTTTTGTTTTTCATCCACAAGTTCTCAGAGTCATCTTAAAACATTTTCTGAGGTAAAATGGCTAGGAATAAATTTTAGAAGGTCTGTAAAATAGTGTTTTGTGTCCTTTCCTGTCCTTTCTTTGAGCAACTCCTGATTGATAGGAAAATTGTTTTTTAGAAAAAAATATATATCATACAAGTCCCTACTCGCAAGTTTTTCTTTTTCTTCATGTCTCTGCGTCAATGCGACCAATTTATTAGTTACTATACAATCCTTGGTCATAGCCACAATTGGCTTTCCAAAAAAATTTACTACTTCATAAGTATCATGCTTTTGTACTCTTTGGTTAAACTCTATTTTGAGTGGCGTTTGGTGTTCGTCATATTTTAGGATGATTTTTGTATTTGTTTCCTCTTGAATTTTACCATAAGGGATAAGAATATTTTTTACTTCTTTTTTGATAGCATCTAGAGAGATATCTTTGATGACGTCAAAATCTAGATCTACAGAGAACCTATCCAATCCATACATAAAGAAACAAAGCGTTCATCATTTAAATCAGAGAGCAGATTTTATAGAAGAATCAAAAATATCGTTGATAATATCAAACATAATTTTTTTGTGCACAGCGTTATCCGATGCATATTTTTTATTTGCTTTTGATTCCATCTATAAGGTGATTAATTTCTAAAGCGGTTCTTTTGTTATATATACTAGATAATTTTGACAAAAGCCCAATATTAAGATTGGATAGATTATCAAAATAATACTGAGGTGTCAGATATATTCTATCACATAAAGCTCTCTCTGGACTTGCTATCATATACTTTCATGTATTGATAATGCCTAGAGAATTGGCCAGAATCGTATCTTTTATTTTTGAAAACTGGTAGATTTTTCCCTCTATCTCATGCGAAACAGAATTATCTGATACTAAAGTAATTGTATGGCTATAATCCTGAAAAATAATACCTGCTGACTGGAGGACGGTTTCCAATGAGATATATGATTTTTTCCTTAATTTGGATGCTAATTCCATATGATCGTATGTTTTTAATGATCGTATATTGCCAGGATGATGGTATAAAATTCACGATTTGGACAACCTCTGAATGCTGTTTTTAAGCGTATGTTTATTTTCTATGCCCAAAATAAGTCACATCTCTTCTGATGTGAAGACTGTCTTCCCTGTATTGATAAGATTGGCTATATTTATCATCCGTCACTATTAGGTACTTAAATACGAGTATATTATAGTGAAATCTTGAAAAAATACAAATCCTTTTTTACCGTCGAAAATCAAAAACACAAGACACAAAAAATCAGCTAAAGACTATCGACTAAATTATCGGTTCAACAAATTCTTCAATGGTTTTGATAACATCTGCTTGTTTCTCTTGTATTACTTTCTTTGCTTCTGCGAGTGATCTTGCGTATTTTGATCTAGAAATCTCGTACAGACCAGCTATATGATTTTTATTGATAATGACATCAGGAGTCCGGCACGCCCTGAGACTAAATGGATCTTTTACCTGTCCTTGCACCAATAGTTTACAATAAAATTCCCTCATATTGAGATTGGAAAGATCGTATCCATCGAGGAAAGGCTGGAAGTGCTGTTTCATATACTCCGCATCTTCCGAAGAAATTCTGAAGCTGATCAACGTTCACACATTGCCGAAAAGCGATTCAGAAATATTTTGCGGAATCTGTTTGATAAATTGATGAGCAACTGATAGCGAGAGGCCATATTTTCTTGCCTCTGAGAATATTTCATTAAACGTATCTGTCGCAAAGTTTTGGAATTCATCTACATAAAGAAAAAAAGGAACTCTCTCGTTCTTATCAACGGATTGCCTGCCCACAGCAGTTTGAAATAATTTAGTGACAAACATTGCTCCTAGGAATCCCATAACCTCTTCCTGAAGTTTTCCCTTGGGTAATTTGATTAATAATATTTTTTTCTCATCCATCACTTTTCTGAGATCAAGCTTGTTTTCTGGAGAGGCGAAGATATTTTTGAGAATGTCGATTGAGAGCAGTTGACCTACTTTGTTGAGAATGGGCATGATAGCTTCCGTATTGAATTGCTGTGACCATCACGCGAATTCATTAGTCCAGAAGTTCCTTACTACATCGTCCTGGATAGAATTAATCATTTCATATCTAAAGTCTTTATCCGTCAAAGCTCTGATGACATCGAACAACGTAGATCCCTGTTTATCAAGCAAAGCGAGGAATATCATTCTGAGTACATGTTCAAGTTTGGGATTTCGATTTGCTCAGAAAAATTTCTTAAAAATGTCGATAAATCATTTTGCTAATATTTGTTTGGATTCGTCTGGTCATATATCGAGCGGATTCATACAGAACGGGAACTGATCGTCTGTCGGGTCAAAAATAATGACATCATCTTTACGAGAAACCGGTATATGTGTCATGAGTTCATCTATAATATCTCCGTGAGGATCAATCACTCCGACTCCCTTCCCTTGTGTGACATCATTGATCATAAGGTTGAGAAGAAACTTGGATTTGCCTGTCCCTGTCTTACCCACCACATAAATATGTTTGAGCCTATCGTCGTCGTATATTCAGATAGGAACTGTAATAGATCTATAGTCAGAGATTCAGATAATATTAATATCCTGCGGAAAATTTTTCGCAAATACTTCGTTATTTTTATCAAGCGCATAATTAAACGAAGGGACTCCTATGGGCAAAGCAAGCTTTCTTGATTTCACCGTAAGCAATGAAGTCTCTGTTTTCGGATCTTTTGGGAAATGAAAAAATGAAGCTATCTCTTTGGCGCTAAGTAGGTACCTGGAGATTTGAGCTCTGCATTCTTTACATGAAGATAGTAAATTGTTCACATTATGATATGTCTTTAATCTAAACTGATTGAGCGGATAATTTTTGAATACAGAAAAATTATTGAATACTGACTTTATTCTTCATTCTGCCATCGCTTTGTTTTGGGATTGAGAAATGATATACACCTTTGCATTAAAGAGATTATCATGTAATTTGGCTTTGAAATAAGTATCTCATTCCTCTTTTCGGTTTTTCTGTGTTTTATGGGAAAAGAGATATTTATAAAACTGGAGCCCAAGCTTTATCTTTAGCTTCCGGTGCTGAAACTTGGAAGTAATAAAAAATCGGAAACTTTCATTCTCTATAGGTTTGAGTTCTATGCAAAGGCTTACTTTGTCATTGATGACATCGAAGTTTTCAAAAGTCCTAAAAAGATTGGAAATGAAATCACTATCATCATTGTCATCCATTTTGAATGGGTAAAATCATTTGTTCGTCAAAGAAAGTCCGCCTATAACGGTTTTGGACTTATCATATCCCCGGATATCTTTGGTGTCTGAGATAATCTGAAAATCGCTGAAATGCGTATAAAACTGTGATTCAAATCCAGAATACGTAGATTTTGCCGTATCGAGAGAATAGCATATTTCTCCTTTGATATAATGGATTCCCATCGTTACCGTGCTTTTGGATAATGTCTTGGAAATGTCATCCAGAAAACTCTGAAAACTTTTTTTTCATTTCTCAAACGAATGATATACTTTGATGAGATGGGACATATTAAACGATGAAACGATAAAACGTTGAAACGATAAAACGTTGAAACGACTAAATGATTATCAGTATATTTCTTTATTGTAGCATACCTCACAATAGACTATTTCTGGGCGCTCTGGTGAGTAAGTAGTTTTAATATTTTTTCAACATTTCGCACAAGTACGATCTCGAATTTTCCTGGCATGTCTTAATTGCATTCTCTCAATGTGTCTTTGATCCGGACAGCGCTTAGGCAATGGGATACTGTATTTACGATAAAATTCTAATTCTTGTTTGATGATGCGAAATGGCTTTCAGGTAATTTCGCAAATGACTATTTTATCTAAGATCGAATCATCAACATCTGTGATATCGACTGGTAAGTCCTTAGCGTATACTTGTCTTATTCAATCACTAATTTTTGTTTTATGTGATTCATCATATCGATTCCATCACTTTGCTATAATCTCTTCTTTACTGAGTGGATAATAGGAATTGGCCTCAGTTTCATTGTATCCGAAAAGGGAGATGGACGTGGGGAAAAATTCTCCTCGTTCTCAAACAATCTTCATCTTTTCGATAATCTGTGGAATAAATTTTTCGTACTCTTCTTTAGTATATTGTTTGTTCAAAATGCAATATTCCTTGTGATGTAATCATATACAGCCAAAACAATGCACACAAGAGTCGCAATTATCAGAATACCAGACATCATTACTTGCATAGGTTACCGTGGATGAAAATCCTACATTGAAAATATTGAAAGAATTTTCACATTCATAGACCAATTGTGATGGAGTTTCTGGAGATTCATTCCCTCATAGATAGACATCCATACTTGCGAGAGCCCCGAAACAATCGTAACAATATTTACAATCTTCTCCCAGCATCACGTTGAAAGATGCATGACAATTTTTGCTGTTGTGGATATAATCTCAGGAACAATTTTCGCTTTGCTCGACGAAGCTCGCTCTCACTGGCGTCTTTAATTTCAACTGCTCGAAATCTTTTTTAGTCTTTTGGAGAAAATCTGTATCAGCAAATAGTCTATGTTGTATCTCTTCAAATTGTGCTTTATCATATACCTTATTGAGAAAACAATATTGCTTGTCTCTTAATCAGATACAAAAAGCCGAATTTTTGACGCGTATACAATCATGGAGATAATATCCGTTTACGCTATTTTTTGTCTCCACACAATAGAAACATTCGTAACAGTTCTGAACATTTACTCATTCGTAACAGTTTTGGTTTTCTACTGACCAAAGCATATCTACGCAGTTTTTACAGGAAGAGACGGTATACCCATAATAGCAATTTTCGTTGGAAAATGTTATGAAGAGCATATAGCAGTCTTTGTCTCATATCAAATTATTCCCGTATTCCGTATTTTCTGTCATTTTATTGAAGGTAGAAATCCTAGGTACCTGATGAAGAAGTTCTTCGAACTGTTTGAAAAAGCTTTTGTTGAGATCGAAATCTTTTCCGTAACTGGTAAAGTCCAATTTATCGTTCCACCGTTCATTGTAATGATAGACCTTCACATCTTTATCAGGAGAATAGAGACAAATGATTTGTTTTCCGCTTGCATCGCAGGTTCTACGATAGAGCTTCCTTTCATTCCTCCATGACAATCTCCTCTGCTGACGGCAATCAGGACAAAGTATCGGAGTCGGAATGGAATATTTCCTCACCCCTCACCCCTCTCCTTCAGAGAGGGGAAAGCTCGGAGAAATTTTATTATAAAATTCCATATCTTTATCGGTGATATCGAAAGCGGTTCAGCAGTGTTTGCACGCTTTGGTTTCTATGATCTTTTCTGTCATATAAATGATTACAAGATTAAAAGATTTTGAAGATTAAAAGATTGATTTTTCAATATTCTCAATTTTATCAGTAAATTTCTTTATTATAACAGACTTCGCACCAAACGGTATATCAAGAATTTTCTGGATACATACTTAGCATCTCTTGTTTACACTTGTCACAATGTGCGATATGAAATGCTTTTGGCATTCTTTTTTTGAGTAATTCAGCTTGTCTTATATCTTGATGTTTGGTAGGAAGTGGAATATTATGTTTGCGATAAAAATCTAATTCTTGTTGGATAATCCTAAATGGTTTGCCAGTTTCTTTACAGAGGATAATTTTCTGTACAATACTATCATCCACTTCTTGGATACTGGAAGGAAGACTTTCTCCGGATATTTTTTCTGGTCACTGAGGAATATTTACAAAATGTTCTAAATTCTGTCGCTTGTATCATTGTTTTATTGCTTCTTCCCTGATTATAGGATAAAAGGTCTGAGCTATCGTTTCGTTGTACCCGAAAGTACTCTGCACAATAGGAAAAAATTCTCACCATTCCTGATCTCTTTTCATCTGTTCAATAATTTTCACCACTAAGATTTCATATTCTTCAGGACTATATTGTTTATTGAGAATACAATATTTCTTATGTTTAATCCCGGTACAACCAAAGCAATTAGTACAATCGTTCACATGCTGACAGTAATAACATTCGTTCACTCCATGCTCGCCCGTGAGTACAAAAGCAGATTTCATGCCCGTAAATCCTATGGTTTCCAGTGAGAATCCAGATTGTGTAGTTGCATATCCATCATACACAGGACCTTCTTTGATCATTCCCGTATATGAAGAATATTTAGCATCCGATTGCTCAATTCCTACATAACAGAAAATATTATTTTTCCCATTCTGTATGTAATTAGCAAAACAATCTTCGGATAAGATATTATTTACATTTTTTTTAGGTGAAGAAATAACTAAGGCTTCAAAGTTTTTCTGAAAATCAGCAATACTTTCTCTATCTTTCAATATCTCTTTAGAACGAATTTTGTATTCTTCTTCGCTATATTGCTTATTGAGAATGCAGTATTTCGCAGTTTGTAAATTCACACAACCTAAACAGAAATCACATGTATTACAAAAAGAGAGAAATGATGAATTTTTACAAGTGCTACTATGATCGCTATACGCGCAATCAAAACATCAGATACAATGGATACATTGATAGGTATGTTGACAACTAGTATTGAAACAACCATCAACATCATAGCTAGATCTTGCTGGTATAACGCTGTATAAACAATGATCAGATCGTCATCATCCATTTACTAGATAGCAAGATTTAGAAAATATGCCGTAATTACAATATTCACAGTTTTCCATACTATCCACGATATGTAATGATTTTTTTGGTACCGCTCTATTTAGTAATTCAAAATTTTCAAAAAAGGTCTTGGTAAAATCATATTCTCTTCCATAGTCCAAAGCATCCCATTGGTCAGAATACCACACTTTTCGATCGTATACTGTATATCCACAATTATCAGGATACATAGCCATAATTGACTTTCCGCTTGCGTCGCAAGTTCTACGATACAGTTTCCATTCATTTCTCCATGCCATTCTTCTTCTTTCTCTTTCCTCTGGACAAAGAGTCGGCGCTGGAATGGAATATTTTACCCCATTGAAAACGGGAGAAAGCTTGTCGTAGAATTCCAAATCTGACTGAAAAATCGCGAATGGTTTTCCGCTTACTGCGCAGGTTTTCCATTCTACGATGGGATCGTTTGTCTTGGCAGAGATGAACTCGTAAACCTTTTTGTCCATAAAGATATGTAATGTGCTAAAGCATTTCACATTGAAACGATAGCATCATACCTATTTACTTGACTTTTGCAATGAATTCAATATCATTAACTGTGATGATAAAATCACAACAAAGAATTAGATTTAAGTATTAAGACACAAGTATTAAGATTACACACCAGACTTGAGTCTTAATACTCCCTACTTTATACTTTATACTATTTTCATGGACTTTTTAAACTTCTTCACACAATTATGATTTACCTCGAAAGAGGCTGAAATTTTTCTAACCTTGTATAAATTATGAAGTAAACCAGCTTCTACGATAGCGAAGCATCTCAATATCGAGAGGACAAATGTCTATAAAACATTACTTAAGATGGTTGATGAAGGCATTGTATCGGAGACTAAAATTAGGGGCATTACGAATTTTTTCGTACCCGATGTTTCTATTCTCAAAAAATATATGAACAATAAGAAAAACCAACTCCAGAAATTAGAAGACAACTTTTCGATGATCGAGACCGAGCTTTCTCAATACGATCAGAATAAATATAGTTATGTTCCTAAAATTTCTTTGTTTGATGGCATCGATGGGATCAAAAACATGTATAATGATATTTACGAAACAACAATCAACAACCATTATCTGGTGATTAAGTTTTTCGCGACGAATACGTTTGAATCACAGATTTCTGTAAATAAAACATTGAAAGATTATTATGAAGACATCTTCGTTAAATTACAGAAAAAAAAAGTCGCCGTAGATGCGTATCTCGGCAATGGAATCCTCATTATGGAGCAAATTTCCAAAACAACAAATATTCAGAATCTTAATCAGCTTCCTGCGGGGAATTCGACCATCAACATGTTTATCGTATGAGGAACGGTTTATCTCATTATCTTCAAGGAAATTCCGTTTGGTATCAAAATAGATAGTAAAGATTTCGCCAATGTTATGCACTTTATGTTTGAAAAACTTCAGCTTGATTAGTCACCTATAAATAGATAATTATAGATAGTGATAGTTCCTATTGTTTTTTTATTGTTAAATTTTCATTACGTATTTTACTTATTAACTTTATAACAAAATGAACAAACAAACCACTAACTGACTTTTCCTTTTGGGGGCAGCATTGATCTTATCGCTCACCGTCTTCTTCATAGGAAATTCTTTGATTCAGGCGAATAAATCTAACCAATCGACAAATTATGGAATGGTTAATACTATTTCGGTCATGGGAGAATGAAAAGCTTCTGTAGCTCCTGATATGCTTGTCATTAATGTCTCTATCTCCGAACTCGCAGCAAGCACAGATTTAGCACAATCACAGGCTAACGACAAAGTAAATAAACTGAAAGAAATACTTAAAGCTGCTGATATCGCGAATAAAGATATCAAAACCACGAATGTAAATGTCTATCCGGAATATGATCGAAGTAATGCAAGCGGAAGAAAATTGCTTGGATATAGAGCGCAGCAAAGCATTACCATCAATGTCAGTGGAGAAAATTTTTGAGAAAAAGGCGGAAATATTGTGACTCAAATCTCTAAGATAGGATGAGTAAATGTAGATAATACGTACTTTGATCTCAAAAATAAAGATGTCGCATATCAATGAGCTCGTGAAAAAGCATTGACTGACGCTAGGACAAAAGCTGAACAATTAGCTAAAGCAAGCTGAGTTACGCTTGGCAAACCCGTCATCATCACTGATAATAGTTATTCCAATCCAACTCCTATTTATTACGCAAAAGCTGAGGGTATGTGAGCAACTGCAGATACTGCAGTAAGCAACGCACTTTCTCCTGGAGAGACTGAAGTAACGATCAATGTGAATGTGATCTATGAGATAAAGTAATTGAAAATATATGTTATTTCGTAGAGACGTCCATTTATGGCGTCTCTTTTTTATTTTTTTATTGGGGCTTTTCGCGCCCCAAACCCACGACCAATATTTTTGCTAGGATGCAAAAATACTGGACAAAAAAATCCTTTCTCCCACTAGTAAGGCAATATCACATATTCCTTCCTATCACTCTTAGCTTGGTTTCATTACTTCCACGTATATATTGAGATTGAATGAATTATCTTTTCTTCTTGTATGATATTTTGCTCGACTACACTCTTCACGTTGCATTGTTACTAGTGGTGTTGTATAGCTATTCCCACTTCTTTTTAAACATGAACATCACTATCCCCAGAATAAAAAACCCAATAAAGAACCATTGAGAAACACTAAATCGACCATGAAATTCTAACTGAGAATCAGCCCTTAGATATTCAAGAAAAAACCTAATAAAACTATATCCCATCAGAAACACGGCGACAATTTTACCTGGCTGCGGTGTTTTTGTTTTGACTCGTTTACGGATGATGGACAAGGTAATACCTAGCAATACTAGTCCCTCAAAAAAACCTGCGAGGAAATTGGTATTTACCCTGAGAACAGTATCTACTTGTGAATATACATGAAAGATATTGAGATCACGAAGCAGAGAAAATATTGGATATCATAGACGCGGCAGCCAATCTGTGACCACCACACCATAGAGTTCTTGATTGAGAAAGTTTCCTATTCTTCACAACATAATGCCGAATGGAAGTATAGCAAAAACAAGATCACCAAGAAGAAGCAATTCTTTTCGTGTAAAACGTTTTTTCCACATCAACAAAAGCAACGCGATAGTCACCCCGAAGATGCCTCCGATAAATGACATTCCACCTTTTCGGATTTGTAGAATTTCACCCGGATGCTGGAGATAATATTGAAAATTATAAATAATCACATGTCACAATCTCCCTCACACCAGCACTCACAAAAATATGCAAAGCATAAGATCATCGAGATTATTCTGGAGAAAAGTCTGCAAATGAGGAAATTTGTTTCAGAATATGTTTTTTTTTGTTATTCGATAAAGAAAAAAATATCCTACCAAAAAAGCGATGAAGTAAAATATTCCGTATCGATAGATAGTAAGTGAGCCTAGTGAAAATGCGATCATACCCAACAGACACAAGATAAATGCCTGAGTTATATGCAACAGAAAGTGAATTGCAATTTTTATTTTTTATTTAAAAATTCCCCGCACCCTTTTACGTCATTCCCGCGAAAGCGGAAATCCATACAAAGTAAACCCCGGCCGGCCGAGGGCAGGCTGGATTCCCGATCAGGTCGGGAATGACGTCGACACGAGGAATATTTTATTTTATTATTAATTTCTTATATTCTTGGATCAATCCCGCCTGCACTTTGGATTTCATGACATCGGTAGGGATGCCGGCATTCGGATTGAAGCAGAAACTTACTTTAAATTTGCATATTTTCTGATCAAAACTTTCTATAAGCACTTGTGTGTATTCTTTATACATAACAAAATCATACGAGTTCGTTTTAGCAAGCGTCGCATCGAGCACTTTTTCTATATCTAAATTAATATCCACATTGAGTTCTATATCAAGCTTCAAAACAGCTTCTAGACTATACGTTCTAATCACTGATCTTACAAATTTAGAATTTGGGATCACTACCCTTTTGAAATCAAAAGATCTCATAATAATATTTTTCATATTTATTTCTTCTATTTTTCCTGTCACTTCTCACCCAGGTAATTTAACGGAAACAATGCTTCCTGGCTGATATTCCTTAGTTGTATAAATCATAATACCAGAGATGAGATTTGTTAATGTCTGTCTAAACGCGAATCCGACTCCGATAGAAATTCATCAGAGAATAAGTCCTACCTGAATACCCACGATACTGAAACTGATAAATAAAGAAAACATCGCAAGCGTATAAAAAATGATATCACCTATCAATGCCGAAACATTTTCTACTTCTTTATTTCCTTTGAGGATGAAGTTTTTGGTAATTTTATTTTTGATATATACCGCAAGAATTTTGGATAATGATAAAAGGACGAAACTTAAAATAATCGCTACAACAATAGCGATAACCTTTGAAACAAAAGGATTCTCATACATTCTCACGAGAAAATCTCGAAATGTTTCTTTGACCGTACTTGCTGCTGCTCATAAAGTATTCATGTATCCAAAAAGTCTATAAGATAAACGATACAGCATAATTATAATCAGAAAACGAAAAAATGCAAATTTTAGACGCTACGCTTAGCATAAAGCTCCAAGCCTAAAGCTTAAAGCCCTCTACCTTCTACCTTCTACCTTCTACCTTCTACCTTCTACTTTCTACCTTCTACCTTCTACCTTCTACTTTCTACCTTCTACTTTCTACTTGATACTTTCTACTATATTTATAGTATAAACCTTGTTTACTTTATTAGCAATGAAGACATGCGAATGCTTATTATTCTTCTAATGCTTGTTATCGCTATTGTAGCTGTAGTGCTTTTGGTATTTTTCAGAGAAGATAGCAATACTATGTTCAATATTTTCAAAAAAGAACAGAAATCTCCTGACCTTCATCATAGGATAGATACCAAACATTTTCAGGAATGACTCGAGACGATCGAATTCCACAATAAAGAACTTAAACACCTCAAAGAAGCATTGCACATACATATAATAGGCATGGACTGACTTATCAACGCCATTATGATCAACATTCTCTGTGGCGGGCATGTCTTGGTTGAATGATTTCCATGATTGGCGAAGACGAAGACGATTCATATCTTTTCACAACTTCTCGGATTAGATTTCAAAAGAATACAATTTACCCCTGACCTTTTGCCCGCAGATATTTTGGGTGGAGAAATTTATAACAGCAAATCACAAGAATTTGACACGAAGATGTGACCCATCATGGCAAATATTATTCTCGCAGATGAGATCAATAGAGCTACGCCGAAAGTCCAGTCAGCACTGCTCGAAGCGATGCAAGAACATCAAGTGACAATCTGATGAATAACTCATAAACTCCCTGACCCATTCTTTGTTTTGGCTACGCAAAATCCGATAGAACAGGAATGAACCTATCCTCTTCCTGAAGCGCAAATAGACAGATTTTTATTTAAGGTATTAGTAACATATCCAAGTTTAGCACAAGAAAAAAAGATACTTGATACCATGGAAAAAGAAGATCTGACAAAAATAAAAAGTGTTGTCTCTCATAGTGAATTAGCAGCGATCAAGAAAACTATTGATGACATAACTATCTCAGATGAGATCAAGCATTATATCACCAAATTGACAAGCATTACAAGAAAAGAGCATGAGTATATTTTGTATTGAACGTCACCGAGAGGTTCGATATGATTGATGCTTGCAAGCAAAGCAGTCGCTTTAGCTGAAGGAAGAAAATATGTTACTCACGAAGATGTCCAGAAAGTCGCATTGCCAGTATTAAGGCACAGAGTCATTTTGAACTATCAAGCAAAATTATCATGACTGACTGAAGATCAGGTATTGCTGGAATTGTTTGAAACGGTGCCGTTGATATAATTAACTTCGACGTGTGGATATATCTTACAAAAAAAACCGGATAAAAAATCCGGTGATCACTTTTATAATTTTTGACTTTTATACAGTGGCTTTTTTGAGCCATGTAAATGACCAGAAGTACTTCCAAAAAGTTGGCTCGGTATTGGAATAAACTTCCAATTTTATTTCCAGATCCTCTATCGACACTTCTTCCTCTTCAATCACTTCTTCGGGCGTCTTTTCCGAATTCAATAGATATTGTACCGTATCTCTCAAATCTGCCGGAATATTATTTAATGTATATCCATTTCTCTTGATAATTGAATAATCAGAATTTAATTTTTGAAGAAGCTCACGTTCTTCTTTTAAATCTTCTTTTGCTTCTTCTTTCTGTGTCTTTACGCTTGATTCACTGTCCAATCTCCATGGCGAACAAAATGGTATATATGTGTATAAAAAAATTATTATATATAATAACCCACACATTTCGACAATCGTAATTATTGGCAACACCCATGGAACTATGTTTATTATTGTTATCATGGTCGCTGGGACTAAAAATATCACTGCAAAAGCGGTAACTCCTAATTTCTGCAGTTTTGTTTTATTCGTTTTCTGATTAAATTCTTTTTGGAACTCATCAAACTTTTCCTGTTTTGTTTTAGTTTTCATATTTTTATTTTTTTATATTTTTTTTATTTTTATAATAAACTAGTAGCAAAAGTCAATGATTATCCTACACGATGTCAAAAAAAAACCGCCCAAAATATTGGACGGCTGAAGAGAATAACTCGATCCTGAAATCAATCATTCAGAATGGATTTAATTTTGTAATTTGTTATCTGAAGTTTTAATTCCTTTGACTTAGTGATGTCAGCTACTTCTTGTATATGATCATGCTTATCATTATACATATGCATTAGTTTTTTTATCATCAACTCATCTAATGTGATAAGTTTGTTTTTCAATAAGCAGACAAACATGGTAAATCTTGGCTCTCTGTAAAACTGCTTATTATTTTCCAAGATACATAATTCCATAGGAGAAGGTCGCATGTTTTCAGGCAAAGCTTTCCAGGTTGCAATGAAATAATCGTTGTGATTATCTGAATTGCTCTCTGAAAAATCTTTTAATAATTCAAAAGCCTGATTTTTCTTAGGTAACCATTGCTGTTTTTGTAGCAGAATTAACTTATACACACGCTGTGGCCACAAACTCTTAGGTCTTTTGAAAGTTTTCAGTTCCTTATCAATTTTTATCTGAGGGATCTGCATAATCCGATATAATTTATCTATATCTTTCACAGCAAGATTTCTAAAATCCTCAGCAGACAGAACGATTTCATTACTGATACCTGCACCGAAGTTTAACTTTTTGTAGCCAGAATCATCGTCACTTTGATCTTTCTTGGCAAGAGTACAAAAGATTGCAAATTTTGATTTTTCTGTCAAGGTAACAATCTTTGGGTATTTGCGGGCTAATTTGAGTGCCTGTTTAGGATATTCTTCTGCACGAAGTTGGATATGATCATTAAGCGCAACTTTCTCTTCACGATGGAGCATATTCCATGGTAAATATTTCCAAAAGAATAAATCCATGATGATCTGTTTCTTATGCTTTTCCAACCCAGAACGGTAAAAATAATTACAATGAACGGACAAATGATCGTTGTAATCGTAGAAGAATCTGTTCATAAACCTCTTTTCCGTATATCCTTCGATATCCAGATCCTTCTTGTCGCCCACACTCACCATTGCATCCAAAAATTCATCAAACGACACAATGATCTTGTATCTTTTCCTGAGCTTCTCAAACAGATCAATGGTCTTATTTTTATGATGACTATCACAGCCCATCATGAACTTTACCCAGCCGTAAATTTTCTTACGATTCTCTTTATTTAATCGTATTCGATACCATAATATCAGCCACATCATTGCTTCTTCACATTGTTTATTATCAAGCAACTTACTGATAGTTTCTTGTGATATCTTCTTCTGCTCCTTAGGTCTACTTTCGTATATTTGTTGAGCTAATTCATGACTACTTAAAGCAACAGCGACAATATTCTCGACTGTAAATAGATCAGGGCATTGTTTGAATAATGTTTTGCTCCTTTCTATTCTGTCTTTATGATATGTTTCAGCTGCATTGATATTTGTTTCATAATAATTAGCAGTCACGACTTCAAGTACATGCTTGCGTAAATTTTCCTTTTGCAATTCTGTGAGATCCTTCGGTAATTCAAATGTTTGGAGCGCGGCTAAGGTAAGTATTTCACGGTAGTAGCCCTCTTCCAGCCTTTTTTTGACATACTCTGGAGTAAAACAACCCTTTAGCTTATACAATGAATCACGTTGATGAGAATATCCGGAGTTTTTGAACCACTGGTATCCTAATCGCAAGGCATTGCTATCATCAAACTTTTCGACCAAATATACAAGGTCATTATAACTGTACCTTTCATTGCAATAATGGCATTCTATCATAGCCAAAATGATTGCATTATTCCAAAATGAAGTCATTTTTTTACCACGAGAATAATCAAATCTATCATTCAGGAAATCCCTCATCTTATAGACGGCATCCTTGTCGGTAGCGCATCTTCTGATAAACTTTTCTAGACGATCTAAAGTCAGGAGTTTAGGATGTTGTTCGATAAGCTCAAATAGTTCATCAAACAGCTTGCTTCCAAACGCTTTGTCTATGCGTGGATCGTTTACATCGATTTGTAATTTGTTTTTTGTAGTTTCCATAGTTTTTTGTTTTTTTTATGTTTGTTAATAATTTTGTTTTGATTGAGAAAAAATATCATTATGTTTTTTTACATATGTTTTTTATTTAGGTTTATGATTATATTTTTATTTGGAAAATATGTGTAACTATTTTCCTATGAAAGTCAATCTCGTGTTTTTTATTTTATTTTTTTTGCGAACGTCTCTGCACTCCACCACATTGCCGTCATTCCCCATTATTTAACGTCACGCCCGACTGCCTGCCTACAGCAGGCTTGATCGAGAATCCGTACTAGCAAACTGGATTCCCGTTGGAGTTTATCCCGCAAGGCGGGGCGGGAATGACGCTGAATAGAAAAAATGAAATGACGGTGACACGGGGCGTGGCTAGAAAAACTTCTTGGTAGCATCTACTATCGCATCCAAATCAGCCTTACTAAACCTCTTATATTTATTTCTTAAGCTTCAAGAACTTTTTGTCTTATCAAGAAAATTCACTTGGTTTTTGAGTCCTGTAAGATACGTCGTCGTAAAGAGATAGAGATCCTTAACGGGCTTTGCATAATCAGATTTTATAAAATATGTCTTGTCATTGAGGGTAACACGTTTGATATTGAAGAGGTAATATAACGCGTTTGTTTCATTGGGCTTACCAGCTTCATAGACGTCGAGTATCTTGTCGTAAAATTTATTCGAAGCGAAATCTATCACGGATCGATCCAATTCCCCTATAGTCCGATTCTTCAATCCGTTACTGAGATCTACGTTGAAATAAATCGCTCCTGCGATTCTCGTTTCTCTCAGAAGAAAATCTTTGAGCTGAAGGAGCCAAGTGTTTTTTAGTCATGAATTATTTTCATATACCTTGAGCGATGTATTGAAATTGTACGCTCAGGTATAATTGACTGCGGTTGTTCCTACCTCATCCACAAAAATCGGCTTATCAAGTTTTTTGAGTCTATCCAAGGTCTTTCGTCCTGCAGCATTCACGATCTGGTCTGGCGTCCCTCGTCGTCTGTTGCTATTTCATTTTCCTCGATTGTAAAACGTCACTCCCATGAGATCGACATAATCGTCGCCAGGATAATAATCTTCGAATGTAGGACATTTGAGCTTCGTTTTAAGACTCGGCTGGCATTGAATGAATGTCGCTGTTTGACTTGGTTTACCTCATTTTACTGGAAGATCCCGCGCATTAACGGACATATCAAATAAAATATTGTTCTGATCGAGCCCTTCAGCTCTCGAGAGTTTCCATACATGAATCCATGCTTTTTTAAATGCTACGGGATTGGAGCTTCGCGGATATCGTCCTCCGTTCATTTCATGCATCGTGCGGAAAATCACTCTCAGATTATTTTTTTTCACGTCTTGAAAAAACTGTTTGTATTGGGTGTCGAATTTTCCTGCAGCGACTTCTGCAGCGGTAAAACTATTTGGCGAAATCGAAATATGATAAATTTTATCTTCTCATAATTTATCATTGAAACCGCTCATCATGCTCTCTACCTGCGGACCTCGCGGATCGAAGATAAAAGAAATAATAGGCAAATCCAGTTTATATTCTTTTTCTATCTGTTGAATGTTTTGGATGGTATTGTCCCGTGATTTCATACCAAAAAGATAAGCTTCTGACCTTGATCACAGACATACTGCTCCGATTACAAAAAACATACTTATCAATAATTTTAGTTTCATATGTCCATTGCTATAAAGTTGTAAATTATTTTCCTCATTCTATTCGTCGCTTGTAAACTGAAATATCGCCGGTAAAATCATGCTATTTAGGAAATAACCTGGTATTACATTTTTCTAGATCTTTAATATAGGTTTTCTGATATATTCATGGAATTTCATACACCGTAGAGAATGCATATTTTCCATTTTTTCATTGGGAACGTAATTTCTCTAGGTATGACGGCAATTCTTCTTCCTTGGATTTTGATATTTCCTTATGTATTTTTATCCCGCCAAAAAGAATATTTCCGACCACACGAATATAAAAAGCTTTCTCATCCATATACATTTCATCTATTTCAAATCACAGATCTGGGACGATGAGAAACATTTTAGTCCCAATTCTTATTAGACTAAACGGCAGTTTTTCTGCTTTCATTTCTTTGGGGAAAAAATCTATCGTCTTCGGTAAATCTCATGTGTACGATGGGGGATATTTTAGCGGTATTCATCCTGCTGGGATATTTTTTAGGCTATTTATTGGGGCAAGCGCTTGTTTGACCGCGTTTTTAAACAATGTTTCATTGTTCAATTCTACGGATTCTTTTGCGCTATCATACGCATTTTCTTGTAGAGCAGCATCTGCTTGGAATGCTGTTGTCTTTGCGCTCATAGGCAAAATCGCAAGCAACGCAGTAATTGTTATTTGCGCCAATATTCACCCCTTGCTTTGTTTTTTCTTTTTATCTTTTTCTTTGTTGTATGGTTCCAGAACCTTCATAAGGGGACAATTAAAAAAATATAAATCACTTATACTCAACCGCCAAAAAAATCAGTAAAACGCAATTTTTTTGGATGATTGAGTTATACCGACGACTTGAGAATCTGTAAGTACGAGAGAAGCGAAGTAATTATAGTTTTCGAAAGCGGTTCGGTATATTTGACCATGACACCATACGCATTTATCAAGAAATATCCAGCTATAATGTCACTAATGATAGTTGTTTGTTGTAATCAAGTTTTTTTCTTAGTATAAAAAAAGGTGCAGACTAGATTCGCTGCACCATGAGTTTTTTTGTGTTCGGATTATCCTCCGCACACGTACTATAAGACTAATTTTATCCAATATCCTCCTTTGTGTGAACCGCTGCAGTAGTACTCACATAACGGCTCACAGAGGAGGATTCAATTTCGCTAATAATTGTTTTGATACACTCCGCAGCTCATATGGCTTATAAGAGATCTATCTCATAAATTATAGATATCGTGAGTTTGTTTATACTCTCATAATACCAAAACAATTAATAACTAGAGGGCTCTGCTATCATTAAGCATGCCTATTCCTTATTGACTTCCATCAACAGGCTGAAAGGTTTCCTAGGCCTTCCTCTTTTCTCTGCTACGCACTGCTGTGCGATTTTTTGGCAATGTTCCGTTCCTACTATATTTAGATTTAGGAATTGGATGCCGAACCTGCAATTTAACTAATTTTAGATTTACCGCGAATCGGTGGTGGTGCTTTCATAGATTTTTTTTTATTTTTTTATGAAGACCTTACAGACTTCGTGGAGAACCGCCTCTCTTGCCTAACCATTTCCGTTGACATCCACGGATACGGTTACAAACCACGCCCCTGCTTTTATTTGTGTCGCGGGGAAATCTTAAACTAATAAGATCAATATAAAGGTCTAGTACCTCTTAATTTTTCGCAACTTAGCCTCCCTTCCTTGTCACTTTTTATTGTTAATATTTTATTTTGTTGTTTATGTTATAGATATTTAGTATTTAATGTCAAGTCCTTTTTGACTTTTTTATATATTAAAGAATACCTATTTAAACCAGTGGTTTTGTTGGCATGAATACTATTTGTCTTATTATTTTCTACAATCCTGGCACAGGAAATTTTAAACTAAATTCTCTGACCTTATTTCTCAGCCCTGCGAGCACTTCTTCATTATCTTTATTTTTCAATGCCTGATCGATGAATTCTACAATTTTCTTAACATCTTCTTCTTTGATGCCTCTCGTTGTCATGGCTGGCAAACCAATTCTCAATCCAGATGGGCGAAATGGAGGATTTGGATCGTCGGGGATAGTAGATTTCGAGGTTGATATTCAGATTTTATCTAATGTTTTTTCTGCGAGAGATCCGTCTAATCCGCCTTGCGGGTTTCACTCTGTTCAAGAAAAATCTATAATCACCATATGATTATCTGTTCATCACGTAATTAATTTATATCCACGATGAAGCAATTCTGAAGCTAAAGTCTGTGCGTTCTTGAGCGCTTGTTCTGCATAGGCTTTGAATTCCGGTGTTTGCGCTTCATGTAAAGCAACAGCGATAGCTGCGATGGTGTTCATATGCGGTCATCATTGCATACCAGGGAACACAGCCCTATCGATTCTTGTCGGAATATTTTCTATCGTGTCCTCAGGTTTTTTGAGTGGATTGGAAACAATTCACTTGCTGAGAATCAACGCTCATCTCGGTCATCTGAGTGATTTATGCGTCGTGGTCATCATCACCTGAAACCCGTAGTCTAATGGGTTTTTGAGCAATCAAGCTGCTATGAATCAGCCAATATGCGATACATCAGCGAATGCGATAGCTCAGACTTTATTTGCTATTTCTACGAATTTTTTATAGTCTAATTCTCTCGGATACGCAGAAAATCATGCGAGGATTATTTTTGGTTTATGTTGTAATGCGAGTTGACGAACTTGATCGAAATCCACCTTGCCCTCTGGCGTTGTCTTGTATCTGATGAAGTTGAAAATCTTAGAAAAAAACGTCACGGGAGCGCCATGCGTCAAGTGTCAGCCATGCGTGAGGTCCATTCAGAGAATCGTGTCCCCTACGTTCATAAGTGCGGAATAGACGCATAAGTTTGCTGCTGCGCCGGATAATGCCTGAACGTTTGCATGGTCCGCGTGAAAGATTTTTTTTGCTCTATCAATCGCCAACTGCTCAATGATGTCTGTATTTTCTTGTCATCCATAATATCTTTTTCCTGGAAATCCTTCAGAATATTTATTCGCAAAGACGGAAGATTGTGCCTCAAGCACAGCAGGAGATTGGTAGTTCTCGCTTGCGATAAGTTCCATTCCTTCTGACTGACGTTGTTGTTCGGCGAAAATAGCCGCGTAAATATCTGGATCTACGTTTTGAATATTTTTCATGGCTTGAAAAGATTAACAGATAAAATGTACTATACGCCCGCGAATGAGCTTTTTATATATATTTACCCAAAGCTATCAAGCAATAGTGGGAAAATGAAAAAATTACATTGACATATTCGAGCATAAAAGTATATAAAGGAAAAATAAATAAAAAACTTAACTATATGTTTAAAGAAATAAAAGAAGAAGACA
>JBAZRN010000010.1:0-40878 GCA_041663325.1 Candidatus Absconditabacterales bacterium
CAACAAATCCCCTGCCTTCACTTTCTTTTTATTTGCATTTTTAGTCTCAGTATTTTCAGCCAAAATACATACCTTATCAAAGCCGAAAAAACGATCAAAACTGTAGAGATACACGTAAACTGATTAATAATTAAAGATGAATGAACCTAACGCACAACAAGTGGCTCGATATCTAAATTGGTCTTAATTACCTAGTAAGACTAGATTAACCAACCATGTCCTTTAGGGCATGGAAATCGCGAAGCAAGCTTACGAGGAAAATTGAGATTTTACTGGAGCTGAATGTTCAGCGATTTTTTCTTTATAAACGGTTGGAGGATTTACTCCTGGAATTTTATCTACTACTTTGCCATTTTTGATAAAAAACACAACGGGAATAGAAGATACTTGAAATGTAGAAGCCAATTCCTGATTTTCATCTACATTTATTTTGGCTATTTTGACATCCTTATATTCATCTGCTAACTGCTCGATGATAGGTCCAAGCATTCTGCATGGTCCGCATCGTTCTGCTCGAAAATCTATAACAGATAATCCTGGATTTTCTAAAATTTCTTTTTTAAATTGTTCAACACTTTCAATGTGAAGCACACTCATTTTACTTTATTACTAAATAAAAATTTAATGGATTAATAGAGATTTCGAATGGTGAATTGCGAATTTTCTATATTTTAGCCGAATTTGTAATTTGTAATTCGTAATCCGTAATTCGTAATTGTTATTTATTTATTTTCTTGTAAATATTTTTCACATTCCAAGGCAGCCATAGCTCAAGAACCCGCCGAAGTGATAGCTTGTCTATATTTCTTGTCTGCCACATCTCCAGCTGCAAAAACTCAATCTACATTCGTTGCCGTGTGTGCCGGCATTTTTTTGGTAATAATATATCCGTCATTATCTAAGGTAATCTGTCATCAAAGGAACTGCGTATTCGGAGTATGTCCAATCGCATAAAATAATCCAGAACATTCTATTGTTGATTCTTGTTTGGTTTGATTATTCACTACTTTGACTCCGGTAAGCAAGTCTCCATTCCCTAGGGCTTCAAGAGCTTCTGTATGTCGCATAATTTCTATTTTTTCGTTAGCTTTTGCTCTTGCTTGCATAACTTCTGCTGCTCTGAGAACATCTCTTCTTACCAAAAGAATCACTTTGGATGCAAAATGCGTCATATGCTGAGCTTCTTCCATCGCCACATCACCTCATCCAATAACTACAACGACTTTATTTCTAAATATAGGTAATCCGCCATCACAGATAGCGCAGGCAGAAATACCTTTTTGTCGATAATCTTTTTCTCATGGAATTCACAAACGTTTTGCAATCGCTCCCGTTGCTATGATAACTGATTTCGCTTCAATAACTTCGTTTCCACTAAATAGTTTTAATGGCTTTGAGCTAAAATCTACTTTATCTATGGTTTTGGTTTCTATTCTTGTCCCTGCATTGAGGCTTTGTTGCCTCATATTCGCCATCAGTTCAATTCCATCAATACCACTGGGGAAACCAGGAAAGTTTTCTACTGTACTCGTCGTAGTAAGTTGCCCGCCAGCAGCAACTCATCAAGCCATAAACCCTTCAAACATCAATGGCTTCAAATTTGCTCTCGCTGCATAAATCGCTGCTGTATGCCCTGCCGGACCTGATCATATGATGACAAGATTTTCCATTTTTCATACATACAAAAATTAAAGGTATATTCTATATATGTATTGCCTTATTTTTTTCAACTCCATCACTCATAAATTACCTACCAAAAGTCTGAATTTATTAACTAGTAATGACTACATCACAATATTACAAAAAGGTCGATTGTAATATCGTTTAATAAGCAGTCAATTCAATGAATATCAATTCCTAATAAATATGAAGATCACAATCGACAGCTTGCCCCGCATGTAACTGCGGGGAGGGGTTTTTTGTCCCGGAGTACTCCGGGGGCCCAGCCGGCGGGCGATAAATAAGAGAATGATATTTTTTTAAACGCTCCGCTTGGGTTACTTTTTCTCTTGATAGAAAAACTAACGAAAAAGATCAAGCCAGATGCAAAACTCAGTATGAATATTTCAAATACACATGACCTACCAACTCACCTCAAACCCCCGGTGAATTACCGGGGTCCCCATTTCGGTTCGTCCCAATTAGCTGTTTCATTTACGATAAGATTACTATCCCGTAGCGTGCATCTGGCGTTGTTGTATTGTTGTATAGTTAAAATCATTCCCGAACTTAAGAAAATAGCCATTTTTTTTTGACAATGAAAAGTATATCCATATACTATCAAAAACAAATTTTTAATTTTCAATTCTTAATTTTTAATTCAATGAAGGTTGTTTATCCAAAAAATATCAAAAGAGGGCTGCTTGCTGGGATGACGTTTAGCATCGGACCATTAAATATTTCCGTAGTCCAATTATTCATCCTCGCACTTGGAGTCGCGCTTGCATTGGCAACTTTTAACGGATTTTGAAAGTCAGGATCTAAGGTATTGGGGATATTTCTAGCTATTTTGATACTCCTCATCTTTATCATCATAGCGTTTTTCAAAATTTCAGAATTGTGACTTTTGGCATATATTGCCAAACTTATCAGAAATAATTTCTTCGATACCAAAAAAAAATTCCAAGTCAATTATGATAAAAAAAATCCACTCGACATCATGATCCAAGAGTCCAAAACCAAAGAAGAAAAACAAATTGTCGAGCAAAAAGAAAATACATTTGATAAGCAGAAGCTTACCGATATAGAAAAAAAATGATTGATTTAGTCCCCTTGTAATTGCATGTCAATTTCTCCAGTCGGAATACGAATAAGTTTGATGCTAATAACGCTCTGTGGAGTGCTTTTCTTTTTCAACCAAAAACCAAAATTTATCGTTCCATCAAAACAACTAAAACAAAGAAGTTGGCTTGTTTATAATAGTTTACTCTGATTACTTTTGCTCTGTGCGGTGCTTCTTCCGCTCCAAATCTCTTTTATCACGGATAAACAAGTGCTTGGAGAAAAGAACATTCCTATCCAAATTATCCTCGATGTATCATTGTCGATGTCTGCAAACGACATACAACCAAGCAGATTTGTCGCCGCAAAAAATTCTCTAATTTCGCTGATCCAACAGTTGAACGGGTATTATATTTCTTTAATCACGTTCTCGTGAAAACCGTTTGTCTATATACCTTTTTCGTCGTCATCATCTGCCATTACCACCAAATTACAATCTATGAATCTCGGAGATTTCCCTCCTGTCAAAGATTTTTTGTGAACAGCTATCGGTGACGCGCTGCTTCTTGGTACCCAAAATCTCCAACAATTTGCCCATCAAGAAACGTATAAACCGGGAATCGTAGTTCTGATCACGGATGGAGATTCTAATGTGTGATTTGATCCGATGCAAGTTATTTCGTATTATCAAAAAACACAAGTGCCTCTCTATATCCTAGGGGTAGGTCAGGAAAATTATCTTATCGGTCGTGACACACGAAATACTGACATCACCACGAATATTAACCCTATCTTGCTCCAGCAACTCGCAGACAAAACGTGAGGAAAATTTTATAGAATACTCGGACAGCAATCATTCAACGACTTTTTTACCCAACTTTCAAAAGATATTATTGATCATCAACAACAAAAGATCCAAAATATTATTCGGAAACTTAATGATTATCTGATGTATGTTCTCGTTTTTGCTCTTCTTGGACTTTTGGGCTTCATGCTTTTTATTAGATACAAGAGATAAGTGGAAACGTAGCGTAGCGAAGTCCCTGAGCCGGTAAACCGAGCCTCCCGCAAAGCGGGACAAGGCGGGAGTATCAAGTAGAAATCAGATAGATAAAATGTTTGGTATATCAAATATTTGAAAAAAAAAGATATTTAGCTATACTTATAAGCGATTACTACAAAAAATAGTATTTTAATGGTAAACTATCTGTACATGAAAAAAATTATAATAGGCAGTATGATACTTTGTTTTATGCTTCCGCTCTTAGGTTTTGCGCAATCTAATAGCCGAGGGAAATATTGAGGAAACCCTATCCAAATATTGGATACGGTAGTCAGTGAAGCGAACGACGAATATAAAATTCAACAAACAGCGCTTGATGCAGCAACCGATAAACAGTGAGCATATACCAGTCAATATAAGATAGCAAATACGCTCGATCGGTTCAGAAACAATATTAATCCTTATCTGCAATGGGCAGTCTATATAGGACTTTCTGTAGCGGTCATTTTGTTAATCTACAATGGATTGCTTATGGTGACCAATGCAATCCACAAAGAAGGTGAAGCCGCTAAAATCAAAAAAAATATTATCAATATTGCAATAGGAGTTATTATTTTGACAGGATTTTATTTTATCATCAAATTAACTGTTTCTATTATCAACTCTATTTTTGGTGGATACGGCGGAGACACTGGTTTCTAGCTAATAGTCTTTAGTCGATAGTCTTTAGTAATTTATATTTATCTCCATGAGTATATATAAAAAAGCAATAGTAGTTCTTGCCTTGATGATAATCGGTAGTGGATTTACCTATGCTGTTGCACCGTCTTTTAATGATAATTTTGCTAATTATCTGACTGATGCTACACCAGACAAATATGGAAGAGTAGAAACGGTATTTAACCTTGGCATTGATAGAAATCTTAGTCTCATGGACAATGTAAAAATGCTTTTTTATCCGAGCAGTGCGGCTATCACAGTAAATGGAAACCTTGTTCCCGTTTGAGGTAATTTGTGGGTACTTATCAGAAATTTATGATTTATTATTCTCTTTATTTTTTTGGTAATCACCTGAATCAATCTTATCATGAACGCTAAAGAGCCTGATGGAGCTAAAAAAGCATTTAGTAGTTTACTATATATTCTTTATGGTGCATTTCTTGTGTTTTGAGTGACATGGATATTAGGTACGGTCTTGAATATCGGTAATCTTCAATGAAGCGGACAGCTCGTAGATAGTGTCCAGAATTGATTATTTCTTCAAATATTATCCTTCTTTAAAGTGCTCGCATTTTTCGCCGCTATTATCATGTTGGTAGTAGCTGGGTTTAAAATGATGTCCGCAATGGACAAGTCTGACAAAGTCACGGTAGCCAGAAAGTGAGCTATCAATGTAGCGATAGCTTTGGTATGTATCAAAGTGATTGACTATATCTTCTATATTGCTCAGACACCAGCATTTGGCGCAAGCGCGGCTGATATGATTGTCAACGTAGCTATCGTGCTGTGATGGGTACTTGGATCGCTCTTTGTGCTTGCATTATTTTATGCAGGATACCTCATGATTGTCTCTTCGGGCAAAGAAGATGCATTCAAAAAAGCTAAATGAATCATCATAAATATTTTCATCATTTCTCTCGTGATTTTCTTATTCCTCTTGATCGTGTATCAAGTATTTAACGAATTCGCTTAGAAAATATTTTCCTATCGCTTGACTTTATTTATTTTTTCTCTATATATAGATCTCTAAACAAAAAACAAAAAGTCATGAGCAAGAAAAAAATTAACCATGTCTGGAAATCAGGCATTAATCACAAAAAAATCGACTTTATTACACGCAACACGGATATTCCTTTGAAAGTAATATTCAAAGCTATGTGTTCGTATGCTTCCAATCCGTACCATAATTTTGGTCATGCGCTTGGGGTAGCTGAAACAGCTATAGCCATCGGACAGGCGCAAAATTTGTCACGAAAGGATATTAATATTGTCGCTCTGGGTGGTTTACATCATGATATTCTTCATCAGGGAGTGGTTAATATTAATGATGAACTTCGATCAGCGATAAAAACGAATTTAAAGCTTACCGATGATGAGTTGACCCAATGCGGTCTTACTGTTGTAGACCGAACTAGACTTAGGGACTTAATTATTTCCACCACCTTCACTATGCATGGAAAGATCAGGGATCCCTTGGCAGAAATCATCCAGGATGCGGATATTTCGTACATGGGAAAAGGACCATATATGTATCTTTATGCTTGTATGGGACTAGTTGATGAGTTTGGCAAACAAATTGATAAGACTATTGATCCAGTTGTTTTTATCAGAAAAAGTCAAAAACCTTTTATTGAGCATGTAATTTCGTTGAGTCCAAATCAGGATACGTTCTTTTTGTCTCCAGGTGCTCAGAAAATTCTACAGAACCCTATGGATGCCATTGAACTACTTCTTTCGTGGAAAGACAATATATTCAGATTAGCTTACGATCTTTACAAAGTTGATGTTGATTTTGATCAGTTTGTCAAAATCATTGACAATCAACGTTTGCTTTTATAATTTTTATACGTCTATTTGGTAGAGTCCTTTTTGGACTCTATTTTTTTACTTGATTTTGTCCTCTAAAATACTATATATTATCACCAAGCCCGAATAGGGACTATTTTTTGTACCCGTCAAAGGCAGATAAACTTGTTTAATGATAGGTAGATTGATTTGCTCTCGTAGTTCAGGTGGATAGAACAACTCTCTCCTAAGGAGTAAACACAGGTTCGACTCCTGTCGAGGGTAACTAATAGACTTTAGTCGTTAGACTTTAGACCTTAGCAAAAAAATAATCCAAAAACTAAAGACTAAAAAAAGTAAGGCATTGTCAGATACGGCTAATCACTGTTGACTTTGTTTTACACCACAACACCTTTTATTTTTTTAATTTATTCTATCATGGTAAAAAAAACAACAAAAGAAACTACACCAGAATCATTCAAACTTCATGACACGGACACAGGATCTGTAGAAGTTCAAATTTGACTTTTGACTGAGGAAATCACTGAATTACAAGCGCATCTAGCTTTGCACAAAAAAGACTTTGACGCCAAAAGATCATTGCTCAAAAAAGTTGCTAGAAGAAGAGCGTTCCTCAAGTATCTTAAATCAAAAAAATTGTCTACGTACAACACTATATCAAAATCAGTACAAGTGAAAGTATAAACTTAGATACTTAGAAGCTTAGAGGATTAGATGTTTAGGAAATACAATCCAGATATCTAACAATCTAAACATCTAACAGCCTAAGAATCTGTTTTTTTTATTCTCTAACGTTTTATATTATAATGACTACAGTAAGTCTAATAGAGCAAATGCGCTCTGGTCAAATAACTATCCCTACAATCAAGGAATGACAAAAAATAAAAGGGATTGTCCTCAAATCAATAGAAAATGGAATTTTAGTGGATTGTGATAACAATGCATTTACCTGAGTTATCTTGTCCAAAGAAGTGAAAGAACTTGAAAGATCTGGATATGATTTAGATCCAGGAAGAGAAATTGAGCTTGAAATCGTAAATACCAATATCAGGCATGAAGACGGACATTATATCGTATCCATTACTAAATTGCTCCAATACGATGTATGGAAATCCATTATGAAAAAATTTGAAGCTGATGATGTGATTACCGTTATTCCTACGGAAGCAAATCTTGGAGGTCTGCTTGTTGATATGCATGGAATCAAAGGGTTCGTTCCATTGTCGCAATTAGCTCCGATCCACTATCCAAGAGTAGAAGATGGTGATCAGGAAATTATTTTTGAAAAATTATTGGATCTTATCGGAAAAGAGCTCAAAGTAAGAATCATCAACATTGATGAAGATGAGAAAAGAATTGTCTTATCAGAAAGAGAAGCGCTCAAAGAAGAGAGAGAAAATATCCTCAAAGACCTTGAAGTCGGAAAAATCTACGATGGAGTGGTGAGTGGACTTTCTTCATACGGATTATTCGTGACTATCGGATGAACGGTTGAATGATTGGTGCATATCTCAGAAATCACCTATGGACACGTTAATAACGTTGAAAAACTTGGAAAAATCGGCGACAAGATTAGCGTCAAAGTCATCGGACTAGAAAATGGGAAAATCTCGCTTTCTAGCAAGAAATTAAAAGACGATCCATGGACAGCTTTACCAAAAAAATACAAGATCGGTGATATCATCGAAGGTGAAGTAATCAGATTCGTGCCATATGGAGTATTTGTAAGAGTATTCCAGGATATCAATGGATTGGTGCACTTAAGTGAACTTTCTCAAAAATCTATCCAAAATCCAAATGAAGTCGTAAAAATAGGACAAATAATAAAGACAAAACTTATTTTACTGGATATAAAAAACAGAAAAATCTGATTGAGTATGAAAGGACTGAACGACGACAAAACATCCGAAAAATCAGAAAAAAAATCTGAGAAACCTAGCCTATCAGCAGACAAATCTGAGAAGCCAACTACTACTCCAAAACCCGCAGAAAAATCTTCTGAAGCAGCTGAATCAACAGAACCAGCAAAACCTGCAAAGAAGTTTGAGGGTAAATGATTGGCGGGCGTAGTAAAAAAACTCTCTGAAGAAAAATTGGAAGATAAAGCAAAAAGGATCACAGAAAAGCTTGAAAAAAATCCTGAAAAAAAAGATAAAGTAGTAGAAAAAGAGAGAAAACCAGCGGTAAAAAAGACCGTTGCCAAAAAAACAACTAAAAAATAAATATTTCACTCATGCAAAAATACCGTATATCCTATTATCTCTTTGATAAAGTGAGTACGGTATTTTTTTTATTTTTTCCGAAGACTACATTTTCAAGTTCAGAAAAATTAGAGAGAATGATTTTAACTATACAACAATATAACAACGCCAGACCTGCCTGCCGCAGACAAGTGCACACCACGGGATAGTAATCTTGTCATAGATGAAACAACTAACTGGAACCAACCGAAATGGGGACCCCGGTAATTCACCGGGGGTTTGAGGTGAGTTGTAGGTTATATGCATTTGAAATATCTTCACTGAGTTTTGCATCTGGCTAGAGTTTTTTCGTTAGTTTTTGGGGCAATGCCAAAAAGTAACCCCAGCGGAGCGTTTAAAAAAATATTATTCCCTTCTTTATCGCCAGCTGGACACCTGAGGTTAAGAATAGACCTTTTCTGAGTTGCAATTTATTCTGTAACTACTAATAATACATAGCTATACTCGACCGCCAAAAAAACCAGTGAAATGAAGTTTTTTGGACACGAGAGTTATACCAACGACTTGAGAATCTGTTAGCACAAACGAAGTGAAGTGATTACAGTTTTCGAAAGCGGTTCGGTATAAATTCATTTCCTGAAATTTTATATCATGAATTATGAACGCTTCGATCATACCACACAATGAATAAAAAAGTCCATTTTTCTCGTTAATATGACGAAAGAGTTGGACTATCATTTTTCTCAATTGGCGATTCAAGGGCTAGAGAAATATCTTGCTCAAGGCAAAAAAATTGGCATTTTAGTAAACAAAAAAGGGTACACCGGTGGGATTATCTGCCATGACTGTGGAAATATCCCCAAATGCAAAAACTGTTCGGTCAGCATCAGCTATCACAAACTTGTTTCATGAGAGACTATCGGACTTTGTCACATCTGTAAAACCCAATATAATGTGCCTACCACCTGTCCTAATTGTCATAGCTCCAAAATAAAAGAGTTTTGATTGGGGACACAAAAAGTCGCTGAGTATTTAAAAAATGAGTATAACCAAGATGCATTGATTATCGAATCAGCAACGGTAAATTCTCCGAACAAAATAGCTAAACTTTTTGAAAAGATTTGAGTAAAAAATAACACGAACGAAGTGAGTAAATTACGTGAAGCAAATTACGCCAAAGGCAAATTACCAGTGCAAATAGTCATCTGAACATCATTACTCACAACACCTATACACTGATATAATTTCGATCTCATCATTTTTTTGAATGCAGACCTAGGATTGAATATTCCTGACTACACGTCAGCTGAAAGGAATTTTTATTTTCTCTACGAAGCGTTTGTAAAACACCCGACCGCAAATTTTATCGTGCAATCATTTAATCCAGATCAGTACAGCATTCGCTCAGCTTGTCAGATGAGCAAAGAGAAATTTTACGAACAGGATAATGTTTTCAGAAAAGCTAACGGCTATCCTCCGTTCGGTGAATTATGTGTGATATTGTATAAAAATGAAATCGAAGAAAGTCTTTACACTAAGGTCGATACCTTACACAAAGACCTTCTCTATCTTAAAGAAAAATATCAGTTAAAAGATATAGAAATTTATTCTACTCCCCCATTGATTTATAAAATGTTTGGGAAATATAGATACAACATCATTCTAAAATGACCAAACGTCAGGCAATTTATGGATATCATCTATACAAAGCTGAATTTAGCGAAAAAAGGGTTTAAGGTGGATTGGATGGCGGAAAGTATAGTGTAGATTTGTAATCATAAAATTAAAAAAACTCCCTCGGAACACCGAGAGGAGCTATAATATTATAATTTTCAACATTACCATGCAATAGCGATACATTGTTTTGTAGTCATAATTTTACAAAGGACTACTCTTCCTCTGGTTGCTGCATCTGTTTCAAAAGAAGCTGCTGTAGGTCGTTCTGGAAGTTTGAATCCATACACGTGCACCAAAAAGATGTTATTATCTTTCTTTATATTCATGAGAAATGGATTCTCAGGACCATATCTTCTTTCAGAAGAATAAAACTCATTTTTCATTGTTCGCCAACTTGTATATTCCGTAGGCACATAACCAACATATTCAGATAGCAGATCCCAATGTTGTCCAAACGCGAAATAGGAGGTAATTTCTGATTTTGTTTCCATAATTTTTTTGTTAATGATTTTTTTTGTTTGCTAATTTAAACTAGGATGCGATAAAACAATCCTTTTTATAGCTTTATATCCAAGCAATTTGAATTTAACCAGAATTGCTGTAATAAGCTCTTCATAGCAAACAGTGAGAAGAAGAATTGCCTCACGCAAGCTCTCATAAGAGATTTCTGTAATCGATTGCGCTGGCTTGTTTGTTTTTTTAGCCTCTATATTACGAAGATGCTTTTCCAAAGAAGATTGTGCATCTTTAGTCCTTGCAAACGGCTTTGCCGCTGCTAGAATTTCGTCCAATTTATAATAAATTTTTGGTTTCATAACTTTTTTGTTTTTTTAAGTTTAGATCTAATCTATACATAACTACCACACAAAGTCAACAACTAATTTATATTTTTGTATTTGTCAACGCTAAATAGTAGCCAAAGCGGGTGTTTTTTTGCTTCTCAACCAAAACTCGAGTATACTTAACTACGACAAGACACGGAAAAATGGAAATGTGGAAAAATGTGAATAGTAACCTTTCAATCTTTCAATGTTTCAATCTTTCAATAGTTTGTCAGTTAAACATTTTAACAAATTAGCATTATACCATGGTAGAAGTAATTACAAATGTCGTCTACGATACAGATTATAGCTGATATGTCGCTGATGGTGGATATCCTCTCTTTCAAGCACCAGTTAAAGGACAACAGCTCTGATTTTTTGATAAACTCCTATCAGGAATTTTTCCTAGTTTATTCGCAAAAAAATGAACTTCTACATGATCAGGACTGCTTGGGAAACACAATGAACCGCTTCCGGAAAATAAAGATATCAAAGACAAAGAGCTTAGAGAACAAGTAAAATATTTGCTTGAACTGCCTGATGATCAATACAACGATCAAAAGTTAACCAGCAAAATGAGACAATATATCGCAGAGACAGAAAAAGAATATACTAGCGTGATCAATGATTATAAATCGCACATCGCGCCTTCATATCGGGAATTCAAGTCAACTCATTATAATGTGTCAGGATTATTTTGAAAAACTTATTATGCGCAAAGTTATCCATCGTACATCGACGCATTGCGGACGAGAGATATTTTCGGATTCCATGCAAAACGGGACATGACCTGGTTTATCTATCCAGAAGATGATGCGGCGATCCAGTCGATGCTCAAAAATAGAGCGACTCAGCTCAAAGCGGAAGTGAGAGATGCCCAGCAAAAAGGCATCACACTCGACATGGAAGTGGAACAGCAATATAGGGATGTAGAGATGATCAGAGAAAAACTTACAACTCGTGAAGAAAGATATTTTGAAAACTCGTTTTACATCAATATCTACGACGATACCGAGGAAAAACTCAAAGAAACCTGAAAAAAAATAGAACAAAAAATTTCATGATATGGAATCAGGATCAAAAGCGCGATCCAGAGAATGGACGAAGGATTTGCTTCCTGATTGCCACTCTGCTCGGACGAACTTGCTATCAGCAGAAGTTCAGTCACTTCGTCACTTTCCGGTGGATTTCCGTTCATCTCCAACGATATGGTCAGCGAAACAGGAATTTTATATGGAATCAATTTACATACCTGAGGATTGGTTATCTTTGATAGATATGATCTCAAATTACCAAATATGAACAGCGTTATCCTTGCCACTTCCGGAGCCGGAAAATCATTCACCGTCAAATTGGAAGCCTTGAGATATCTCATCAACGGTATCGACGTCATCATTATCGATCCAGAAAATGAATATAAAACACTCTGTGAAAAAGTAGGCGGTACCTACGTAAACATCGCGACTAATTCACAGCAATATCTAAATCCGTTTGATATCCCGCCAAAAATCGAGGATGTAGAATATGGAAAAGGAGATCTTTTAAGATCACAAATTATGAGTCTGATAGGAATGATCCAGATTTTGATCTGATGATGTACGCCGGAAGAAGAAGCACTGCTTGATAAAGCGTTGCAAAGCACGTATTCATTAAAATGATTTTCACTGGATAATGACAACTACGAAGGAAAACAGCCACCAATCATGGGAGATCTTATGAACGTGCTCGAAGGTATGGAAGGTGGAGATAGATTAGCTTTAAGATTAAGCAAATACGTAAGCGGAACATTTGGAAAAGTATTTAACAACTATACTAATATTGATATCAACAATAAACTTACGGTCATCAGCATCAGAGATTTGGAAGATGCTTTAAAAACTCCCGCGATGTTCAATGTCCTCAACTGGATTTGGACCAAGGTAAGATCGCACAAAAAGAAAAGAATGCTTGCATGTGATGAAGCATGGATTATGTTCCAACACGAAACTTCCGCAGAATTTCTCTTTGGACTTACTAAAAGAGCAAGAAAATATGGATTGTGAATTACGGTAATTTCTCAAGATATCGAAGATTTTGTCAAAAGCAAATATGGGAAACCGATTATCTCCAACTGTGCGTTACAAATATTATTGAAGCAATCAACCACTTCCATCAAAGCGCTTAATTCACTTTTGGGGCTTTCGGAAGCTGAGCAGAGAAGACTGGTTTCATCAAGTATCGGAGAATGACTTATCTTCGCAGGCAATCAGCATGTAGCCGTCAAAATCCTCGCCTCACCTAAAGAAAAAGAATTTATCATGACAGATGTAATAACAACTAAATAACAAAAAAAATGAAAAATGAAAAGTGAAAAATGAAAAACGAATGAATGATATTTTATAAACTATCGTAATTTACAATAGTCCATACCAAAACAAAATCCTACATTATTCATTTTTAATTATTAATTATTCATTAATTTATGGTCGAAGAGTTTAAAACAGCTGATACCAATACCAAGACGCAACTTTCGCTCGCAGCAGCGCTGTTTTTTTCTCCATTGGTACAAAATATGCTCAACAACAATACCCGAGATATCACAGATAAAGAAAGAGATTTCATTCATGGATATATCAAATTCGGTTATATTACCTTATTGTTTTGAGGTATCGTCATCGCAGCAGGAGTAGCGAATTATCTGTTTGCGTTGAATATCTTGAGTATCGTGTATACGGTCAGTATATTTATTTTGATTTTTTTATTAATCATCAGTGTGGTAAGTATCCTTTCAGATATTAGACTTTTGAGATGAAAAGATAGTGCCACAGAAATATATACTATTGAAGGCAGCAAAAAAGATATTATTTTAAAATATTTGCCGATGTACAATATTTACTTATGGTATAAATCACATAGCTTTGATAAGCCCAATTGGCGGATCAAGGAATCACTCCTCTTATGGATAGTATTTTTGATAGCAAGTATGACGGGAAATATCATGATCACCACTATCGTACTTATTTTGATCGTCATAAGGATTGCAGCATTGATGTCAGATATTGACGTTCTCAATACACAAACCAAACAACGACTCAATAAATTATTTTTCAAAAATCCCGAAGAAATTCGAGGATATATTACTGGATTCAGTGTCTATCTCGCAAAATCATTTACACGTATATTCACGAAATGACAGATCTCAAGCCTAACAGAAGAAATAGCAAAACAAAAAGAAGCATATGATCATATCATAGATATCCAAGGCACTATTATTATAGAATATATTCTCTGAATTCTTTTGACGATTTGACTCGTATATCTTACCAAAATTGATTTCACTGTCCGAACATATTATGCATGATTTTGATTACTTATTGGAAGATATCTCGTCATGGCGTTCCAGTTGAAACATCTTCCGCATCTTCCGGTTGCAAGAGAAATTATGCTTCTCTTCAAGAAAATAAAATCACCCTTCCGCAAGAGAAAATCTTTTACAAAAAATAAATAAAAAACGATGACCAACAAAAACACATTCACTACAAACATGCAGAGACACAATGAAAAATCGAAATTTTCTGAGAATTTTCATGATGTAGAAGTTGTACCGCCGACTTTAGATGCTTCAATTTCAAATGTAGTGAAGCAATTGAAGATATCTAAAGCGAACATGTACATGGGAAAAATCGTTGGATCAATTATGACGATAATTTTTTCGCTAGTTGCATTCGCACATGGACAAGACTGTACCTTGCTTCCTGGATGGAGTCCAAATATCCTTGCTGATGGACAATCCAGAACAGGATATCAAATTTCTGAAGCAACTTTCACGCAGAGTTGTACATGAGCAGCAGGTCTTATCACTTGTATCGGCGGAAGTGTAGCCAATGGAAATATTTTTAAATATCCATCATGTACTCCACATACATGGGCAAATTGTACAACACCTACGGAAGCAAATCATTTAGAGTATAAAACACTATATAAATTATGAACAGCTACTTTTACTCAAACTTGTCAGCAATTAAGCCAAAGTTTACAATGTCTCAATGGAAATTTTACCTGATGAATAACACCTTGGCTCTATACATTCGCGAGCTGTTTCGATCCAAATCGAGCACAATGTGTAAACACCTGGACCAATAGTTTCATGGATCATGGGGAAAGCGTAATAGGATATACAGCTATTAGTCCATGAATTGGACAAACCTGTACTACGCTTCAAAAAACACTTACTTGCACCAATAGTTTCTGGTCAGGGAATGGCACTCTAGGTCAGGCATGACTCTTTACCGGATGTACTAATCCAGGAGCGTTTTCCTGATGTCTTAATATACGGACCAATACTCTAGTACCTCATAACTCATCATTGACTGCCTATTCAAGTCCCACAGGTATATGTAGTAGTTTATTGCAGCCACTCACCTGTATCAATGGTTTACGAAGCGGTGGTAATCAATGATCACTTTATAGTTGATGTATAGAAGCAAATACCGCATCATGTCCAAACATTATAACTGGCACTTGATTTCTTTTTCATGGATCATTTATCACTATGTATACTAACAATTTAGCTTTTACAGTAAATAACGAATATTGCAGCAATCTTGCAAAAGTGTTACAATGTAACAATGGTATTCGATCGGGACTTGTTTGATGACTTTTTACGGGCTGCCAAAATGTATCATCAGGTTCATGTCGGGATCCTCATACCTCTAAACGAATCCAACCTTTTGGCACTATATATAGGTATACCAACAACCAACCAACACCTACACAAACTTGTTCCAATCTCAGACAAACATTGACATGTAGCAATTGAAGCCGAACTGGTGGAAATATAAACAATTCTCCAACATGTGGTAACTGTATACTTCCTCGATGAACTATTTTACCTGAAGGACAAATTACCTATGGATATTCAACTTTTTTATGGAGTGTTACGGGACAAAATTATATACCAGGCAATTGTTCCCCTTTTAGCGGACAGATGACATGTATCAATAGTATATTGCAATGAACTGGTAATTGATGATGATATTTACCTAGCAACTTCCCATATTCACTAAATCAATGTCTAACGTTATGAGCGCCAAAAAATTGTACTAATCAACGATTATGAGGGACTATAAATCATGAACAAACCATTACTTGATATTCCGTTTCTTCAGCAGAATTTCCAAAAACATGTGATCAAAATTATTCCACCCAACTTACTTGTATCAATGGTAGTATTAACGGGAATTGGCAAACATACCAATATTCTGGATGTCAGGATATAGGAGGACCCGTTCCATGAATCGATCTCGCTATCAATGAATCACCAGGGCTTCCCTGACAAGAAAATATCAGCGGATGAATAATCGCTCAGTGATCTAGTCCTGAAATAAGCATTCTCTTTAAAAATAAATGAGACACTCCAGCAATATTATCTAACATCGCTTGATGATTTTTGGAATGTACGTGGACTCAACAAAATATTAATATATACAAGTCAAACATCATCAGTAATTTTGTCGTCAATCCGGGAACAAAAGTCTGAGTAAATATCAGAATAAAGTCTCTTTTCACTCAATCATTAGGAAATAAAACTATCATTTGTAAAATAAACCCTACCGTCTGATGAGGATATACCGATGTAGAATTTGCCAATAACACCTGGTCATGAACTTTTGAAGTAGTCCAGACAGATAGATTTGATCTTGCGCTCAGCAAAAGCATCGAATCAATAAGCAAAAATCTAGAAGCAGCCGAAGGCGCTAAATGAGCGCAAGGCGTGCAAAACTTTCTCTATAATAAAATCATGAATGTTCTCCTACCACTCGTTATCATTATAGGAATACTTTCCGCGATTCTGTGATTTTACAAAATAATGTTTTCAAGCGAAGATTCTGCGACTAAGGAATGAACGAAGTATATTATCTACGGAGTTATAGGTATCATCTTGATCATGAGTGCAAAATTTATCGGACAAAATGTATTTGATATGCTAGCAACATGAGATATTCAATGAGGTAATATAGCAATCAGCCTTTATAACGACATCATCTATCCATTTATAAAATTTGCTATCTATCTTGTTCTCGGCGCAATGTTTATCATTTTGGTAACTCGTGTGATCACTTTTCTTTTTGGTAGTGACACTGACGCGCAGAAAAAAGCAGGAACACTGATCGGACGAAACGTTATCTCTATGATAGTCATCATCTGAGCTAAACAGATTGTAGAAGCAATTTATGGTAAACAATCTGCGGTCACAAATATAAATGCTACCAATCTCGGTGAAATAGGATCATGAATTCTAGCAGACAAAAACATCCCAATTCTCTATCAAATCATCAATTATGCGCTTGGAATCGCTTCATTGGTTATCTTGGTGATCATCATCATTCAAACAGTTAAATTACTTATGAAACCTGATGATCCCGCGCAAATCAAAAGCATCAAAAATAGCTTGCTCTATATGTTTATAGGTATTTTAGTCCTCGGAGCAGGATATCTGATTGTGAACTTCGCTATCATCAATTAGATTAAAAGACTATTAAGATTACGGATTAAAAGATTTGGTACTTTAGCTACTTAGCAACCAAATCTTTTAATTTTTTAATATTTTAATATTTTAATAGATTTTGTATTCCAATTGCATTTTAAAAGCAGATTTGTATAGTAAAAGTCACATTTATTTTTTGTTATTATAAAAATGCGTACTCTTTTGATTATCGTGCTTATCCTTACGTGAATAGCGTTTGTCGGATCTGTAATGTTGATGTCTCCCAAAGGTTGACTAGGACTAGGAATCGGCGGAATGGCTGGAGGAAATGAATATGGAAGCAAAAAAACACTTGAAAATAAACTCAAAAAAGTTGCGCTTATTACTGGCGTCCTTTTTCTCCTTGTATCGCTTATTTTACCGTATACTAAGTAAATAGATGATATCTATCAAAAAAAAACTGGTAAGAGATATTCTCAGATATACATTTTTTTTGTCCTTATTTTTTTGGGTATTGATCAGCATATACGTCGGCTATCAATACGTCTGGATATCATCTGCGCAAATAAATACCAAATGAGGAACCTTTGTAGAAGGTATTTTTGGAAATACCTCATATTTACCGTATCTACGCAATGATATTCAAAGCAATTTTTATCAGGGACTTCTCTTCAATAGTTGTCTCAAACCATCATATAATAAAAATGCCGTCACGTATCTTCCTGATCTCTGTACCGTATCTACTACAGACGATCAAAATTATACTATCACACTCAACAAATGATTTATCTGGTCTGATGGGACACCAGTTTCTATCGAAGATATCTATTTCACCTATAATGAAATTTTACGTAACAATATACGGGAGATTCCGTTACTTAGCCAGTATAATAATATTACCATCACCAAAGACGTCAACAATACATTAAAAATAAATTTCGCCAACAAATCCACTGATAATATCTTGTTTTTTACCAACTATATTCTTCCCAAACATACGCTCATCAATACAGATCTTAAAGATTATACCTTCTTATTCGCTTTCAAGCCCGTCTATACGAATTGCGCCAATCTTGTTTCTCAATCAAACGATGAATATAGTCTTGTATTTAATCTTGTGAATTGTAATCAGAGTAATTTAAATTTTTATCAAGTCAAAAACGCAACCTCTTTTGAAAGTTTTAAAAAATCAATTGAAAACTGATGAAACTCTATTGTTGATGCCTATATAGGAGATGAAGCGCTCAATGGATATGTCAGCAAAAAAATATTAACCAATCAGCTCATTACCGTGTTTTTCAATACCCGTTCTGAAAAACTTCGCGTAAGAGGAAGAAGAGCGTTGTGATGATTGATTAAACACAATTTTTATAGTAGCGGATATGAAAATTATTTCAAAAAAAATGATGACTGACTCTTCGATGTGTTCCAATCTACCTGAACCAACATTAAGGATCTTCTCAATCGTGAATATACGGAAAACATTATAAACAAAAGTGATCTCACAGATATCAATGTTCAGCAATTGCCAACAACTATCGCAACTAAATGAACATCACAAAAAACTTGTTTACTATGTAGAGACAGGAAGCTCATTTCCCCTAAATATCTCTTTTGATCAATGATATGATAAAATCAGCATCGAATATAAATGAAAAACATTTTCCCCTACCTACACCAAACAATCACAAAAAGCAACCTATATAATAGGATTTAAAACAATGAATTTTTGATCAGGATTGAACAAATATACTATCTATGGATGGCAAAAGAATAAAAAGATTCTCATCGCATGATTGGATATTTACAACATCATTCCAAAAGATCCGACAACAGAACAAACTAGCGCTACCCCAGTAAAATTTACCTTAATTTACTATAGTGATTTTATTAATGATTTTGTCGTAGCAAGATTGCAACGTATTTTTGCTGAGGCGAATATCACAGAAAATTTTATTTTTGAAAAAATAGATACTCCGCAAGAGCTGCAATGAAGACTGATAGTAGGAGATTATGATCTTTTAATAAATACGGTGGATATGGGACTCAAAAAAGATCTTACTAAACTTTTTAGTACTGATAAATCAGAGATTAACCCTTCTCAATATCAGAACCAAAAACTTATCAACCTCCTCAAACAATATATTGATGCAGACGATAAAGGTAAGAAAAAACCACTTGCAGAGATAAATAGTATCTACTCCAAAGATATGCCACTCGTGCTCCTCGGAAAAGAATATATGCACATCCAATTCAAACCTAATGTTATGGAAAAATTATTTGGAACTTGAGCTAATGATGCAGAAATGGATGAATATAACCGAAGAGATTATATTTACAGAAATCTTAAGCTGGTAACTAATATCCATATCGATGGGAAAAAAGTATGGAACGTAGATAACTTCTCAAACTTTTTAACAAACGCAATCAAATAAACTAAAATACAATTAAGAATTAAGAATTAAAAAATTATGTAATAAATATTCCAAAATTCTTAATAGGCGAAGCCCTTAATTCTTAATAAGCGAAGCTCTTAATTCTTAATAAGCGAATAGTTATGTGAATTTTTGAAATCATTCAGTTAGCTATCATCTTAGCGGTATCCATTTGAATGCATGAATACGCTCATGCATATGTTTCTTATCGTCTTGGAGATCCTACTCCTAAACTGCAAGGCAGATTGACGCCAAATCCGCTTAAACATATTGATCCTATTTGATTTCTTATGGTTTTTTTAGTTCATTTTGGACGAGGAAAACCTGTACAAATCAATCCACTCTATTATAAAAATCCTCACAAAGGAGAGCTTATGGTTGCGCTTGCATGACCTACAACCAATTTGCTATTGGCAATTATATGAATTTTTGTAATGGTAATCTATGTAAAAATTATGGGTGGCACATTAAATGATATCTTTCTCAATAAGATAGACCTGATGATTAATTTTTGGATAAATTTTAGTTTTCTCAATATTGCACTCGCTATCTTCAATCTTATTCCTATCGCGCCATTGGATGGATATAGACTCATTAAAATACGGTGGCAGAAATGAGCTGAATTCATGGAGAGATATGCTCGTTTTTCAGTGATTTTTGTAGTATTGCTCGTATTTTTAGCAAGCCCTATTTTTGTCAAAGTAGTTACTTTTATATTTAACTTTTTGTTTACTATCATCGGACAAATATTTTACTAACGGAGTTTTCCTTTTCCTACACTTTACCACATCATTCCCTACCAACCTTTAGTTATTCATTAATTCAATATGTTAGACAAGTTATCACATATAGAAAAAAAATATCTAGAACTCAGAGATCAGATGATGGATCCTGACATTATTTCTGATAATAAAAAATCTATCCAGCTCAGTAAAGAGCTTTCTGGTATGCAGGAAATTTATGATCTCTATCAAGACTACAAAAAAGCGCATCAACAAAAACAGGAAGCACAAGAGATGATAGATACAGAAAAAGATTCTGAAATGCTCGAGATGGCAAAAGACCAACTCAAAGAATCTGATACTCTCATCCAAGAATTGAATAAAAAAATTAAGGTTGCCCTCCTTCCCAAAGATCCGAATGATGATAAAAATATTTATTTGGAAATCAGACCAGCAGCCGGCGGTGATGAAGCGGGGTTATTTGCTGCTGAACTTTTGAAGATGTATCTTGGGTACGCAACAAAAAAATGATGGAAACCAGAAATCGTAGAAGAACAACTCTCTGATATCGGTGGAATTAAGTTCGTAATGGTTAAAATCAGTGGAAATAGCGTTTATTCAATTATGAAATTTGAAAGTTGAGTTCACAGAGTACAAAGAATCCCAGCGACAGAATCACAAGGAAGAGTTCATACCTCAACCGTAACCGTAGCCATCATGCCTGAAGCAGAAGATGTTGATTTCGTCATCGATCCAAAAGAAGTAGAAATGGATACCTATGCAGCATCAAGTAGTGGTGGTCAAAATGCGAATAAAAATCAAACATGAGTAAGATTACGTCATATTCCTAGCTGATTAATAGTAAATATCTGAGATAGCAAATCACAACTTCAAAATAAAGATAAGGCATGGTCAGTTCTTAAAGCAAGATTATACCAGATAGAAATGGATAAAAAAACTGCTGAAACAAAGGCATTGAGAGGTGACCAAATCGGAAACGGTGACAGATCAGAAAAAATCAGAACCTATAATTATCCGCAAGATAGAATTACCGATCATCGTATTCACCAATCATGGTCAAACATCCCGGTATTTATGACGGGAGAAATCCAAGATATGATTGATGCTTTGATCCTAGAAAATCAAACAAGATTATTGGAAGAGAGTATGAAATAATTTTTATAGTATCATAGTAGAGCATACTAACAATCAATAAAAATTTTTAAAAATCATTGCAAAAAATCTCTGAAACTTTGATGCGGATATCATGGAAGACTTCTGTTTTTTTCTGCGATATCGAAAGCGAATTTTAATTGGTCAGACAATATTTTATATCTTTGCATCCAGCCATATTTGCTATCAAACGCATGCAAAGCCATACTATGCGCGCCAACATTGACCTCAATGATTTTAAATCATGTTCATTGAGAAGTGAAAATATGCATATCTTGGACACGGATATCAAATCTCCCAAAATAAAATCCATCGATATCAGAGAGAGCATTAAATCTTTTCTCTAAAATAGGATTGATAAGATGACTTTCGTCTTTACATATAATTCTTCTTGTGGGTATCATCAATTCTGGCTCATTGTTTTCTTTTACGGTATATCTTCTCGTAATAGACCAAATTTTACCTTGCTGTGAAGGATGTTTGATAAAGAAAACAGATAGCTCTAATGGTCGAGACACATATTCTTGAAGAATGTAATCCTTTTTTAGTGATTCAAGCGATTCGATGAGTTTTTTTTCGTCCTCTATAAATTGCAAACCAATTCCACCGATACCATCATCAGGTTTCAAAATAAGTGGATAATGTAATTTCTGCTGTTTGATAAAATTTTGAGTTGTTTTTATTTTTTGATCAAGAGAATCTTTACTGTATATAGTCAAAGTTTTACAGAAAAATTTTTCAAACTCATATTCGTTAGCTTGAAATCTTTTTAAAACCATAGTTTTGGGTCATATCAATCCTCCATAAGGAAATTTTGGATTTACTTTCCATAAAATTGTTGGAGCAGTTTTATATTTTAGACAATACCAAAATAACCTGAGGTATATGGGAATATACATACAGATAGTATATATATGAAAGATAACGTCTCCTATTTTTTTCTTTATTTTCATGATGAAGAACAAATGAGCTATAGATATAACAGGACATGCTTGCAAACGATTGTTGATGCTTAAATAAATATGTATCTACATGGAGAATACAATCAAAAAGATACAATTTTCAATGACACAAAAAAACTTGCTTTTTGTCACAAAATATATATAATATTAAGCGAATAAACAGTTTCAACTGTATTTCCTTTGAAACTTTAGCCCATTAAAAAAACAAAATGCTAAAACACGCAGAAAGATTAGGAACAATGCTTGCCTGAATATGATGAAAAAAAACAAAAGGAGAACAAGTAACATCATCCATAGGTACTTTACCTGTCGATCATTCACCAGGTTACGTTTTTTTTCATATCAAACCTTTTAAGGATAATGATCGCGGCGTCAATCATCGAGATACCGTGAGCAAAAATATTATAAGTCTCAAAAAAAAGAAAATAATTTTCATAATTAGTGGAAATGCTTCTGATATTAAGCTGTATGTAGGCGTGCCAAAAGATTTCAAAAACTATTTTGAAAATACGTTTTATGCAAGTTATCCTACTTCAGACCTCATAGAACTCAAGAAAACATTGGCTATACCTCATACCAAAGATTGGCTGCATTTTTCCAAAGAAGGAACATTGCTTAGCAAAGACGAATTCACAAGATGAGGAACCTATATGGATCCGATGAACGGAATTTTCTCACTCTACAATCTCGTGGATGCAAACTCTAAACTCGATATCTATTTTACCTATACGTTCAAACTCAAAAAAAAGTTTCTCCAATATATGAATACTATGTTTAAACGGATACGAGAGCCAAAAAAGAAAAACGCGGATGGTACACCGATAGAAAAAAAGCCAGAGATAAAGCCAGAAATATTCGGTTCATTTAGTTATAAAATCACGACCAAAGATCAATATATCAGAGAATCGCTAAAGAAAAATATCGTTGCAGCATTCGCGCCATTCATTTCCAATGGAAAGATAAAAATCAAAACATCTGAAAAATTTCACGGTATGACTCACACTCAAGCGCAAAATTTTTTTCACGTTCCAATAATGGAAAACTTCAATAAAGGACTGGATTATACACTCTATAGAAAACTTCCATATCCGACAAATCTCCCTACGCCAAAAAACACTGATGCAAAAGAATTAACGATACTAGGAAATACTGATTATAGAGGAGATAAAATATTGTTTGGTATCAAAAAAGAAGATAAATTTAGACATATGTATATTGTAGGTAAGACAGGAACTGGTAAATCTACCTTTATCGCAAATTTGCTCAAAAGCGATATGATAGCTGGTAATGGATTAGCATTGCTCGATCCGCATGGAGAACTCGTAGATATGGTGCTCGAACATATTCCGACAAATAGAATCAACGACGTCATCTTATTTGATGTCGCAGATTCAGATTTTCCTATAGGATTCAACCTTTTACAAGCCAATACAGAAGAAGAAAAAAATCTCGTAGCATCAGGAGTGGTTTCTACATTCAACAAATTATTTGAAAATAGTTGGGGACCAAGATTGGAATATATCCTCAGAAATGTCGTAATATCACTTGTCGATTATCCTAATGCTACCCTGATGCATATCCTCAGAGTGCTCACCGATAAAACATTTCGCGAAGAAGTTATTTCAAATGTAAAAGACGCGGTCGTATTGAAATTCTGGACATGAGAATTTAATAAATGGAACGATAAACAAAGAGATGAAGCAATCTCTCCGATCACCAACAAAGTCGGACAATTTCTTTCATCCAAATTGGTCAGAAATATTTTTGGTCAGCCAAGGACAAAACTCAACTTGAGAAAAGCCATGGATGAAGGAAAAATTATTTTGATAAATCTCAGTAAAGGGAGAATAGGAGAAGATAACGCGAATATGATTGGATCATTGTTGGTAACGAAGTTTCAAATCGATGCAATGTCGAGAGCAGATGTGCCAGCGCATATGAGAAGAGATTTTTATCTCTATATTGATGAGTTCCAAAATTTCGCGACTGACTCCTTTGCGACCATTCTCTCAGAAGCGAGAAAATATAAACTCGCGCTTATTGTAGCTAACCAATATACTTCACAGCTTGATGAGAAAATAACAGACGCTATCTTCGGAAATGTCGGTACAACGATAGCATTTACCCTGGGAAAAGACGATGCTGACCTCATTACCGGACAATTTAAAAATATGGTAAGCGTCAACGATCTTATTTCACTTCCAAAATATACAGCATATACAAGAATCATGATTGATGGTATTTCATCTGATCCTTTCAGCATGAAAACATTACCGATGACGACCCCAGAATGATCGCTCGAATTGATCGACAAGATTAGAAAACAATCAAGACAAAGATACGCTATGGAAAGAGGTCAACTTGAAAAACTTATGACAGCTCGATCCAACAAAACATTCTCAGTACAAGAAAAAGTAATGGAAAAAGCAAAACTGGAATCTATAGGTATCAATGATGAAGAAATGGAAAATCTGCATGATCTCTTTGTAGAACAACATATACCATATTTTACAGAATTTGCCATTGATGGTGTAGAACCAGACGCTATTATCTTCGATACCGAATATTATGCCCATAAAGCGATTTGGTACACTAAACCAAAATGATTAGAAGATCAAGCAACTATCAAATACCAAACAGGTGGAAAAGTCACTTTTGAAGGACAAAAAGAGATAGCTATCCACGTAGATATTTATCAGCATCAAACTATCCAGATAGAAAATAACGGTTCACTTATGATATGGATTTGATCCAAAGAAAACGCATATAAGCAACTTGAAGATATTTACGAACAAGCAGGCATCAAAAAAGGAAAACAGAACTATCTCAAATTCTGTCCAAATATCGCTAAACTAGAAAAAGAAAAAACACCAGGAGAAAAAGTTATAGAAGGAAAAGGCGAGTGAACAAAAGTTTCACCAGTAAATGCCTGATCATCAATCGCTTCACCAGTACATCGTGAATCTGAACAGAGTGAATGAGCGTTTACAATCAAGGATATCAAATTATGACAAGAATACGAAGGATACATCAAACTTAGTTATAACTACGGAATGTTCGTTACCGTGAAATGAGTGGAATGATTATTGCACAAGAATTTTATCATCGCTCCTGCAGGAGTTGAACGAAAAAAATATTACAATATCGGCGACAAAATTAGAGTCAAAGCCAAAGAATTCAAGGACGTAAACGGTGAGCAGAAAGTAGTTTGGAGTCAGAAGTAATACCTCAATTATAATTTTTTATTTAAATAAGGTTTTGAAAAATGGAGTATAAATATTTAGCGCCACTAACGGATGAATTTGGAACATTCATTAAAATGGAAGAAAAGAAGGTTGAAATTAAAAATGATCTAATGGAAACCTTCCAAGAAGCAGGCAGAGATTTCCTTAATTTTTTTCCAATTGATACAATAGAAAAATTCTTTTTAGAAAATAAGAAAAAAATAGACCTCCAAACATTGAGTAAGTATATGAACAACATATATTTACATATATTAGAAGATAAATTAGGGGGAATAGAATATGAAGGTTACAAAACAAAAAGGAATTGAGAATATTATGATAATCCGCCAAAAGAGATGAGAGATTGGGAAAAAAAGATATTTAAGAGCAATAAAGAACAGGCCATCATATATCATTCAGAAAAACGATGGAACCAAACACAATATGAAGTAGATGAAGAATGCAAAAGCGCGACAATGGAAGCAGGTTTTAATACAGATAATCTAATAAAAGAATTTTATGAGGTAAAAGAATTAAACAATAAACTTTATAGCCTAGACGAAGAAAATGATGCTCAAGAAATAGAAAAAATAAATCAATTCAAAAAAGATTTTTTATTGAAGATGGTGAAGATATACATCATCCTCAGAAAGAAATGATATTCCAGTACAGATATAACATAGAGAATTATTGCCTTAGAGAGGCAAAACATCCAACACAAAAAAATCACATAAAAAAACAAAAAAATATCTTCATTACTTTTTTTGCATATTTTATATCCCTATCGCCGCACCATGAAATCATATACTATAAGAGAAGGATTTTTGACCGATGATGATAGAATATTTTTACAAAAATTAGATACTATTTTTGACAATCTTTTACAACAAGAATTTGAACATCCCAAACTACACGAAATGATTCCTATCACTTGTCATCATATAGCGCATGCGTTATCACAAATATTTCCCGGATACAAAGCCGTAAACGGTCGATATGGAATAAAAGGACAAGAACATTCCCGATTAGAAGAAATCATTTCCGAAGAGCAGATGCGAACAGAAAGAAATATTCAAGGACATACTATTATTGATCCTTATCCTGTCTGTGGTGTCAGACCGCATCTCATCTACTGAGACGAATGATGACCGCGGGATAATATCTATATGAAATGTACTGAAGAAGAAAGAAAAAAAATTGATGCTGGTCTGTTGGTTAGCTCTGAATTTGCCGAACAAGTTAAATTAGTCCAAGAAGACATCATGAAAATACTTGATCAACATAAATAAATAATGTATAAAAAAAATCCCCAATATTACCCAAGGTTTTTTTTAGTCATCAAAATTCAATTTATTTTCTGGTGTATAAATCAGCTTAGCATATTCTTTTTTGATTTTTCTTTCTGCATCTTTGAGCATCTGATTTATATTTTGGAGGTAGGTCATAATCTTTGCCTGATCACTCCTTTTCTCACATAAATCTGCATGTTTTTTACTCAATATAATTGGTTCTGACTTTTTGTTCACTCCTAAAGGTATATGAGTAAGCGGATGCACATGTTTATATCTAGTAATAAGTGCTTCCTTGATTTTTTTAATTTTTTGATCACGTTCTTGGATCAAGAGATAACGCCTTTGAAGTGATTGAAGATTGTGGGGTGAAGTTAAAGCAGAAAATATTTCTGGACTGAGATACGGCTGGATAGCGTTGACATTCCCTTCTACAAGACACTTTCTGATAAAGGTAGCGCTGATGCTTTCATCAGATCACTCCATAGAAACGTTACCTATATTGATAAAATTATACCCCGCGAAAGATTTTACAGCATACGCGTCTTTGTGCTTAAAAAATTCTGGATATGCGTCCAAAAGTTCTTGGTAAGATCATGCAGCAAATCATACAGGCAATCTCTCTTTCCCTAATACTGCCCGACTTTTTTCAGGAATAATTTTGATGACTTTTCATTCGTCGTCCTTGACAAATTTAGGCGTACCTACAGTGATGAACTGAAGTTTTTCATCTAGCACCAAATTGATAATTTTACTTCTTTCTCTTTGGGTCAAACCCAGATCATATGCTCCTCCAGAATTTTGTCCGATAATAGCAAATGAGGCAAATCATTTTTCTTGAGCCAGTGATAATACTTTTTTGAGCTGATGCTCGATATGCACAATCTGTGCTGGCGCCCATTTACCACTTGCTGCAATCACTCATTCTTCGACATATTTTCTTTTATCACTAAGATTACTCACGGGAATATCTTTTTTTTCATCCCAATTGTCAGGATTATTGTTTTTGTATACTACAATACGAGATTTATTTTGATAATCAGTTTTTAATCTGGAAATTAATATTGAAGCGTCAGTAGTTACTTTTGCTACACTTCACGCTTGTCTTCCAAATGCTGTTTCAGATTCACCTTCTTGAATATCTTCATCTCTTTGTTGTCTTTGCAATCAAAGTCTCTCGGAACTCGTATGAAGCAAAGTAATCCTAGATGCATTTTTTGCTATTCTATCTTCCACATCAGAAGTTACAAAGACCATGGTATCAAACTGTAAAGTCAATAGAGCATGAATATCTTCTTTTGTTTTTATCATCTGGGCTCACATACATTGTAAGACAAAAGTAGTCTTGCCAACACCGGGCAGACCTATGATATATTCAGCTCACAGAGATCCATGATCAATCAATGACTGGAAAAGATCTTCTGTAGTTTTATATCCATGTTTTTTTAGTAATTCTTTATTTCTTCGATCACCAAAAATTTGTTTGAGATTATCTCTATCAAAAAGTAATGGTTTAATAGTTTCTTGCATGACAACAGACACAATAAATGTATATACATACTTATACTAATTTGTCAATCATTTTCAATACTAAAAAAATCCCTAAGATATACCTAGAGATTTCTTTTATAGAAATATATTTTTAAAGACCATCAATCATTTTCTGAATTATGAATTCCGCACTCGTTTTATGCATATTCGACCATAGATACTTGTTCAAATATTTGATCGATAACTGCTTGAATTTCCATGACTGGCATTTGGAATGTAGTATTGAAGAAATTATTTGAAAGCAAAAATGTCTGTAAGGTATCAGATGTTTCTTGAAGCGATCAGATAATAGCAGTGATTGCATTCATATCACTGATTACTTTTTGATTTAATGCCTTTTTAAGATCTCTGAGATGATTTTTGATTTTATCGATATTGAGAACAATTCTATCTACAAATTCTGATTCTACTTTATTAGCAGTAGTTACGCTATACTTAGCCACAGAATCGGAATTAAGTTCGAAACACATAGCAAGATTTTTTTCGATATCTTTACATACTCCTTCGATTTTTTGGATAAGTGCATTAACGTTACGAACCGATTCGCTTGATAATTTTGTATTGAAGTTTTCCATGATAATAAGACGATAAGAAGGTAAATGATTTTTAAATGGAAAGGTGGAAAGTAGAAATATGCAAATATGAAGGAATTTTTCAATATTTCAATTTTCAATCTTTCAATGTTTTTAAGTTGTTTTGTAATATAAGTATACTCCGAAAAGCAAAACAAATCAAAGAATAGAGTCAGAAAAATATATTTTTATAAGTAAAAAACAAAAACATCTATTTTGATGTTTACAATAGAGACTTTTTAGGTTTTATTGCAAACCAAGGGTTATCAAATAGACCGTAGTCGGTAGTTTTTAGACCTTAGACAGAAAAAAAGACAACTAAATTCCAAGTCCTAGACCAAAAAAAATTTGACAGGATTTATTTTTTGACTATAATGTACTTAGATTGTAAATCTTTTAATATTTTAATTGTTTTCATGCAAAAAACATTACAAGTCGGGAAAACTCAATGGATTTTCATCCAGACACCAGACAAAGAAACCATCGATAAACTCGCTCAAGAATATGATTTTCACGAAATGATCGTTGATGACATCTTATGAGTCAACGCGCAATCAAAAATAGACACCAGTAGTAATCATTTTTTTCTAGCGCTTACCTTTACCAAATATATAGCAGAAGAATCCAGATATCTTTTCAACGAATTGGATGTGATCATAGGAGAGAACCATATTATCACTACCATAGGAAAAGAATCAGAAAATTTTAATAAGGTATTTGAAGATCTAACAAAAGAAGCAGAAAAAATTGATGGTTCATATAAATCATCTCCCTATTATATTCTCTATAGAATCATTGATAGTTTTTACGACAAAACCATCAAATCACTTGCCTTTTCTTCGCAAAAACTTCTTGATATCCAGCTAAATATAGCTGATAAAGGAGAAGATGTGATAGATGATTTGATCAATGAAGATTTAAATAAAATATTTGTCAAACATAATTTTCTCTCACAAGAAGAAATTATTGATGATCTTACCGATCATATAAATAAACTGCATGAAAAGCATCTTACGACCTATTTCAATGATCTCAAAACAAAACTCGCTAAAATAATCAGAACGATAAATGTTTTGACAGAAAAAAATGATTCGCTCATGGCAGCATATAATACTTTTCTAGGAATCAAAAGTAATAAAAGCGTAACTAGACTGACATTTGTAAATTCTATATTTATGCCATTGACGGTCATTGCAGGTATAGGAGGAATGTCCGAACGAAGCATGATGACAGGTCCACATAACTGGAAAATAGCATATCCGCTCTTTATTATATTATGTATAATCATAGCATATATAACGTATTTACTCTTACGCAAATATTTTTTAAAAAAATAGTGCGCAGCAGTAAGCGCTTGTCCATGCCCATTGCAAATTATATCATCAAGTTTTCCCGGTGATATCTAACGATTCTCCGATGAAATATAATCAGGGAATTCTTTTTGATTGAAAATTTTTATCCAAATCTTTCAATAAGATTCATCACACAGACACTTTCGCTTCGGTTATCGGTCTCAACGCTTTGATACGAATATCACGCACAGTATCTCACATCACAAGTTTAAAATATTGGATAATTTTTTTGCTCGTGGCATTAAGATTAAAATCACATTGCAGCATATATTTGGAAATATCTTGGTCCATATATAAAGTAGCATCAAATATTATAGGTCCGCTAAGTCCTCGATGAGTGAACAGTAAGGGTCATTTGCTCGTATATACAGCCTTATTATCAGCATATAAGGTAAGTTTAGTTTGTACAGTATTTCACGCTAAAGAAGAAAAATCTTCATGACTTTCAATGCCACATAAAGCGCCATGCGGCACAGAAAGTGACAATCATAATTGTTCCGCCATTTCATATGCGAATGGACTAGCACCTATCTGTGGATACGTCATTCATCAGGTAGCAATAATTACTTTTTTTGCGGTATATATTCCCGCAGATGTTGTAACAACGAAACTATTATCATCAGCAGTATTAATGGAATGCACTTCGTGATTAAGCAAATGTTCAGTATCATTATTTTTTGATTGATGAACAAGAAACTCCACGAGTTGTTTAGCTTTTCAGCCCTTAAGCAATACTCTTCCATTTTCCTCTACTTGAGTTTCAATACCATGGTCATTTACATATTGAATCATATCTTCAGGTCAGAATTGATGGAATAATGATGGCAAAGATTTCAATGATTGACCGACGTAATGAAGATTCGGATCCAGATTGATATTAGTCAGATTACATCTTTCTCATCACGAAAGCAATACCTTGGAACCAAGTTTATCAGTTTTTTCTAGAATGCATTTTTTCAACTCTTTCGGTAAAAACAAGGAACAAAAGAGTCCAGAAGCTCATCAACCGATGATAATTACGTCATAGACCATGCTATTAATTTTTAATTTTAAATTTCTAATTTATTTTATTTTATTTTAATTTTCAGCAAACCCCCATTCCTCCTTGACAGGGGGCTACATGGAAAAATATTTTATTTATTTTCCTTAGCTCCCGCTCCGGTAATTACCGGAGAGGGGTGGGGTGGGTTTGCTTATTTTAAAAAAAATTAAATTATTTTATAGTTTATACGACTTCAAAACATCTTTATACACCTGTAGCACAAATACATTATCAAACAAGCACGCCACCGTAAGCGGTCAAACTCACCCAGGAACTGGCGTATATGCAGCTACTTTATCTTTGATAGTCTCGATATGTACATCACCGACAGGTTTTCCATCGATATGACCATAACCGACATCGATAACAATTTGAGTTTTGTCGTCACGAAGAAATGTTTCATCAACAAGGTGAATTTTGCCCGTACAAGAAATAATATAATCTGAACTTTTAGTAATTGATTTAATTGCTTCGACAGGAGTATCGACATTACACGCATATACAGCTGCTCCTCTCTTGATACATTCAAAAGCAAGCGGTTTCCCGACAATATTGCTTTGTCATAAAATAGCGACAGTTTTGCCGATAAAATTATCTAATGAATAGTGTTCAAGTAAATACAAAACAGCTTTGGGCGTAGCCGGGATGAAATCAATAAGATCTATAGACGATAAACCAGTCAAAACACCGCCCAATCCATCAATGTCTTTCGTCGGCGTAATAGCAGACAATAGTTCTACTTTATATTGTTTATATATATCAGGCAAAGGAAGTTGAATCATAATACCTACACAGTCAGCATCTTGATTGAGATATCTAATAAGTTCCATTATTTTTCAAATACTATCATAATTCTGATTGATATAGATACCAACATCATCGAATTTTCCGGCTTGATTCCTATCATATTCAGCTTGATGATTTTGTCCGAAGACGATTACCGGTAATCCTATAGATTCTCCATAAGCTTTTTTGTGTCTGACATAGGTAGCAGACGAAGTATCATCACCGAGATATATGATAGCTACATAGACTTTCCTATCAGCGAAAAACTTAGTTCTTTTGGTTATAAGTTCTTGTTTAAAAGATAGAGAGAGGTCTTTTCATAAAAGTATCATAGAAAAATTTTCAAACTATAAAAAAACTGTTTAATAGCATACATAATTTAAAATTTTTCTCAACTGGAAATTCTTAAACGAAAACAATAGAAAATATATATTCACTAAAAAAATCACCCGGGTGAATCCACACTATACAACATTTCCATATTTTTGGTAAATAAATAACTGGTTAAAGTACAAAATAAAACAACAAAATTGCATTTTTATCTATATTAGCTATAATAAGAAAGCGTTAAAACGCTATTTAACGAAATACATAAGCTATGAATAACCTGCTTGTCATTATTATTATAGCACTAGGACTACGACTGATTGGATCATTAGTGATCAAGGCAGCATTTTCATCAATACACAAAAGTCATAGAAGAGAACAAGCAAGCAAACTCAGATATCTGCAGATAAAAATTCCCAAAAGCGTGACCACGAAATGAGGCGAAGATGGGGGTGATACGATCAAAGATATGAAGCAAAACATGCAAATCATGAATCAGATATATAAAAATTTTTATTCGATAGTTGATGATAAGCGAAAACATAAAAAATTTTGACACAACTATATCAGCATGGAAATGTTTATCGAAAAAGAAGTTATCAAGTTTATCATGGGTGTGCCAGAAGAACATATAGATAATATGGAGAAACTCATTTCATCGTTTTATATAGGCGCAGTCGTAGATTCTATTGATCAACCAAAGCTTCTTGAAGCAGGAAAATATATGGCTGGAGGAGAATTTGTTTTAAGCAAAGACAATGCTTATCCTATCAAAACATACGATTCGTTTGAAGCTGATCCGATGGATAGTCTGCTTTCTGCATATTCCAAAGTACTAACTGACGAAAAAATGTGCTTGCAAATACTCATTTCTCCACTAGATGAAAAAGTGCTTAAAGAGCTTAGAAAAGAATCCAAAAAAATCAAAGAAGGAAAAAATAAATGATTCTTTGGAATGCTGCTCAAAGATATTCGAAAAGGAATAATAAGCGCCAATAGTGATTCCAAAGACGCCCCAAAAGACGACGAGAAGAAAAGCGATCTTTCTCAACAACAGTCTGGCGATCTCGATAAAAAAACAGAAGATGAAATATTCTCAGTCAAAATAAGGGCATTAGTCACTTCACCAGATCCCAAAAGACCAGAGAGAATTATTGAAGATCTTTCGAGAGGATTTAGTCAGTATAGTTATATAGGACTCAATGCGTTTAAGTTTAAAAAATCGAAAAACATCCAAGAATTTGCTAAAGAGTTTATCAATAGACTATTTCATAGTGACAACTGAACACTGGCAAATCTCAATAAATGGAACAAGAAAATAATTCTAAGCATTAAAGAGCTCTCCTCTATCATCCATATCCCCAACGCGAAGTTTAATAGAAACCCGCGCATCAGCCGACAAAAATACAAAATTATACCCGCACCAGACAATATTCCTACCGAAGGAATTCTGCTCGGATATAATACTTACGCAGGCATCAAAAAAGAAATCAGAATCATGTCAGACAATGACGATAGATTTAGACATATGTACATTATCGGACAAACAGGTTCTGGTAAATCAACACTTATGCTTACTGCATTATTGGAAGACATCAGACAAGGCAATTGATTTTGTGTTATAGATCCTCATGGAGACTTAGTAGATTTCGTAATGAAACATTATCCTAAAGAAAAAATAGATGATCTGATTCATTTTGACCTTGCAAATACTGATTATCCGATTGCCTTCAATCCATTGGATGGACCAGAAAACGACGACGAAAGAGATGTAGTAACCAATGATCTCGTCGAAATGTTCGTCTCTATGTATGGAGAAGAAATTTTCTGACCACGTATTCAGGATTACTTTAGAAATGCATGTTTCTTGTTGATGGAACAGCCTGAATGAGGGACATTGATAGATATTATGAGACTCTTCACTGACGATGCATTTGCAGAAAGCAAAATAAGAAACGTCAAGAATCCCATCATTGCTGCCCGATGGAACAAGACCTATAAGAAAATGGGAGATAGAGAAAAAGCAGAAATCATCCCATTTATCCAAGCAAAATTCTGACCATTTACGACAGGTACCTACATCAGGAATGTTATCGGTCAACCAAAATCATCATTCAACTTTTTTGATGCAATGAACGAAAAAAAAGTTATTCTTGTCAATCTTTCTAAAGGGTTAACAGGAGAAGAAAACAGTAAACTTGTAGGAAGAATGGTAACTATGCAGCTCAAACTCTCAGCACTCAAAAGAGCAAGACTTGAACCGAAAGATAGAACACCATATTTCCTCTACATTGATGAATTTCAAAACTATGTATCCAAATCTATCGAAAGCATTTTATCAGAAGCCAGAAAATATAAATTAGGTTTGATTATAGCGCATCAATATATCGATCAGCTCAAACAAGAAGGACTATGATGATCACTTGATCTCTCCAAAACCATCTTTGGTAATGTAGGAAACTTTTTTATCCATAAAGTCGGTGCCCCCGATGCAGAATTTTTGGAAAAAGAATTTGGTCCAGAATTTTCAGCAATAGATATGGTAAATGGAGATACCTTTAGAGCAGTAGCTAAAATAGTAGTCAACAACCAGCCAACGAGACCATTCAGCTTCACGACAAGAGTACCATACAATGATCCTATTTTAAATATACCAGAAAAAATAGAAATCATGAAACAAATTTCTGCGCTTAAATGGTGAACAAAAAGAGAATTAGTCGATAAAGAAATCTATTTTAGAGTCGGAGTGTAAGATAAGTATTTTCCTCATCCCCTAACCCCTTCTCCTTCAGAGAAGGGGAATAAAAATAACTGCTCCCTCTCTGAAGGAGAGGGTTGGGGTGAGGAAAAAAACCATAATATGAAAAATTACTACGCTCCATACACCACTTTGAAATTTTTTTCAATCTGTTGCGAAAGTACTTCAGGGCTTATTTTCAAATACTCAGCTACAAACTCATAGATATATTTTATATTCGCTGGATGATTGGTCGTCCCACGGACTACTTGAGGGCTCAACCACGGAGCATCAGTTTCCAAAAGCAATTGATCTAATGGAACTAGAGCTAATGAGTCTCTAAGATTTTGAGCATTTTTATACGTAACATTTCCACAAAACCCGATAAATAATTTTTTAATCTTCAAATCTTGTAATCTTTTAATTTCATCCGGTCCAAATCCTCGACAATGAAAATGAATGATCATATCACGATAATTTTTTAGAATTTCAAATGCGCTAGCAAAATCTTTCCTAACATGCACTACCAGCGGTAGATTAAGTTCTTTTGCTAGATCACATTGAAGAGCAAATAACTTTTTTTGAATCGACAAAGAATTTTCACTTCCAGGATAATAAGTATCAATACCACATTCTCCTATCGCGACAACATATTCTTTATTCACTTCATATAATTTTTTTAAATCAAAAATCTTTTGCTGGATATTTTCCTCAGTGATTATTTCTGTATGAACAGTAGAAGGTTCTTCCATTCAACATTCACCCGGGTGATACCCAATCGTCGCTTTCACTATAAGTTCAGATTTTAGGCTTTGAGCTTTTAGCTTTAAGCTTTCGGCTTGTTTTGCGATTTCAATTCCCCTCATATTATATTGCTCACTAGCTCAAGAATTTATCAACCCAACTCATCCAGCTTGCACAAACTGAGCAAGATACTCTTCTCGCTGGAAATAAAGTTCATCTCAGTTGAGATGTGTATGCGCATCATATAATTTCATACGTATAAAAAAGTCAGTTAAAAAAATACGTTGCTTTGATTATACAATTCCATAAATACTAATCAACGAAAAAACTTTGGAATCATATAATAATAAAAAAGAATCCATCGTTTTTCACTTTTAGTTTTTCACTTGTAGTTATTATGGCCTTAGTCCTTGGAATCGTAATGTTTATGTGCCTAGTACTCATCCATGAATTAGGACATTTTATCAGCGCCAAAAAAAACGGCGTGAAAGTATTGGAATTTGGGATAGGAATACCACCCAAAGTTTGCAAACTCCGAACGGACAAATCAGGAACAGAATATACATTAAATTTGTTGCCCTTAGGAGGATTTGTAAGACTCAAAGGAGAAGATCCAAACGACACAGAAGATTTTCATGCCAAAGATAGTTTCATCAAAGCCAAAATATGAAAAAAAATACTTATTCTGATTTCAGGAGTCGGTATGAATTTCATCCTCGCACGAATACTCTTCACGACCATTTTTACTATGGGTACTCAACCCATTTCTATACTACCAGAAAATGCAATACCATCTCATCAAAATAGTTATCTTATGCCGACAGTAGATTTTCTTCAAAAAGAATGATTCATTAGTGGTGAGCTTATTTCCGTTCCAGCAAAAATAGAAAAAGTATCGACTGATTTTCTTGGTCAAGAACTAGGATTACTTTCATGAGACACTATTTTATCTATCAATAACGAAACCGTAGATATACGGAATATTGGCGTCGTTCTCAAAAAAAATATCGACAAAGATATAGCAGTACGCTTTACTAGAAAAAACAAAGAGCATATCGCAAATGCCAACTGCCCTGCTGACAATTGTCTGCTCTGACTAACATTTTACGCAGGAGATATTAATCTAAAACCCATCAAATTCCCGTTATTCCAAGCGATGGGAATAGGTGCCAAAGAAATAAAGGCTCAGACAATACTTACGTTTTCAGCCTTAGGGACACTATGAAGCGATCTTGTTTCATTCAACAAAAATAGAATCAAAGCATCGCTCAACAAACTTACCTGACCCGCAGGAGCGATCAAATTTTGAGAGACATTGCTTCATGAATGATGACGAAAACTTTACCTTGGATTCGCAGGTATGATCTCACTAGCACTGGCAATATTCAACATTCTGCCTATCCCTGCATTAGATGGAGGAAGATTATTGGGAGTTTTAATCCAAGGAATTGGCAAACTCAAACCAGAAAAATATTTCAATATAGAATGATATATCAATCTCGTATTCTTTGTTCTGCTTATGTGACTTGGCATATATATCCTCCTCAAAGACCTCGTTCGCTTCCGAAATATAAAAATCCCCTTTCTAGGATAGATTGACTCTAGACTACCAAAAAATTCACAATATATTTTTCTTCATAAACTAACATACAAAAAAGTGCACCATTATCAAATCAACACGAATGGTAGTCCGAGCATGAGAGACGCGTAAGCGGATCACTAACTATATATGTTCAGTAAAATAAACATGATATTGCCCTAATGGTGCTTGATTTTTTTATCCAATATTTTTTCATCAAGGAAAAAATATGGTCGTGGGGTTTGGGGCACGAAAAGCCCCAAGAGAGTAATGGAAAGGATTATATAGATCAACAAGCAACAATCTTTAGTGCTTAGTATACACTCTTCTATAGACAAGATAAAGAACAAAAGCAATTGCCAAAGCAATCAATATATTTTCTTTTGGTCCTGTAGCAGGAATTTTTCCTATAGTTGGCTTGGTAGTAGTAGTTTTAGTCGTAGTGGCAGGAGCAGCAACTACTCAATTAGCAACAAAGGTGTAACGATATTCTGTACCGCCATTGTTTGGCATAAAATTAACGATATATTCACCATTTCTCGTAAGCGTAAATTCATATTTTTCATCAGACATATTTACACTTGCAAGTCTCTCAAATGCTGCACTAGTTGGATTCCAAAGGAAAATATCAATTTTATCAGAACCATCCACAGACGTCCATCTCAATGTCACTTTATTTTGAGCAATAGTATGAGTTATATGAGCTAAACTCATATTTGAGCCTGCTGCCGCATGAACAGTAGAAGCAGCGCTAGGAATTCCCTCTCAATACGTTTGCGTAGCAAGTTTAAACCAAATTTCATCAGAAGCTTCTCCAAGGATACCATTTTGATCTTTGGGAATCACGAAGAGATAGTACACAACATTTGGGTTAATAGTATCTCCAGTTGACGTAAGCTCCATAGTTACTCCAGTATCTACCGTAGCAAAATCAAATATTTTTTCTTTGGATTGATCAAGCAATGCTGCATTTTCTAAAATCTGAGATAATGAATATTGAGAAAACATCACAATATATTTTCTGATTTTATTTCAAAGATCATCTTGAATAACCGGTGATTTGACGACAATTTTATTTACCGCGATTTGATCAACGGTAATTTTTTGATTAACGGTATATCCAAATGGAGTCTCATTACCGAGATTATCAATCCAATCTCGCAAATCTCACGTAGCCGCAGTAGTGACACCAAACAATAACAATCCAACAGCAAATATACTTACCAATTTCTTCATAAATTTAAATTTTATAATGTAAAGTTTGAGCTTTCTGCTTTTAGCTTTCTGCTAAAGTGTAGTATGGTTATTTCCTTTCCAAAAACAAAAAAAAATAAGGAAATCAAAGGCACATTCAGTGAATAAAAAAACAAATAACTTGACTTTTATGGATACATAAATATAAAAAATAAATAAAATGTTCAAAACAGAAATTAAAAACTAAAAAGATGCAAAAACTAAATTTTGACACATCAGCAAAAAAAATGCTCAATGCACTAGTTGAGCCCATTGGTATAATAACAATAATTTTGAGAAACAAACTCAAAGGATCGTATGGTAGTCTTTATAAAACAGACGTACCCAAAGAAATAAAATGGACTACGGGGATACATGGAAACTTCACATTTCCAGGACTATGTAAAATCACGTCTATAAACAAAAGCAGATCAATCACCATGTTACCGCAAAATAGAATTGTCAGTGAATTTCCAAGAATAGAATTGTCAGTAGTTTGATTATCTTGAATGGATTTCCGTGAAGAGTAGCTCTTTCGTTCATGTAAATATCTTAATGTGACCGTATATTGATTCTTTTACGGTAAGTGTGTATCAAGATAATAGCATTTGGTTTTTGAGTATTTGATATGTATTGTTCATATATGTAATAGTTCAATCCCTTCTTAATGTTCTATTAACATTCTTAGCAAACAGTCGTTCAAGTTCAATGAATTCTTGATCCGTAAGTTCTATATGGAAGTCTCACTCTTCTTTCGCAGGGACGCTAAACTTTTTGTTATGTTTTTGAATATAATATCTTTCTAAGAAATCATTAGCATCATCGTAGCATAGAATATCTACAAGTCTCATCTCCTTCACGAGTCTATCCTGATGTGTTCAAAATCACCTTTCTACCCTTCATTTCCCTTCTGGCTGTTTAGAATAAATAACAGCTATTCATAGACTTTCCATAGCTCTTTGGAAACGAGTTTTCATCTCATGATCGAACTGATCCCTTGGATGATTAACTTTATATGAAGAGTGACGATCCAAATAGATGGCTCTAGGTTTCCCAAATCTCCTCATATATTCCTTCCAAAAATCAAATACATCTTTTAACGATTCTCCGTTTACAAATCTAGCAAAAACAACTTTACTTGTCGCATCGTCTATAGCAACCAACAAACACTTCATCTCACCATTTTCTATCCAATCATGATAACTTCAATCGAATTGTACGAGCATGCCATATCATGGTCTTCTTTTTCTCTTTTGCCTGGCAATTGTAATTTTACGTTTATCAGCAACTCGCAATCATTGTTTTATCATCTTTTGTCTTAGAGATTCATGATTTATAACGATACCATAAACTTCCTCTAGTTTTTCTGCTAATAATGTAGGTCCAAATCATCTAAATTTACTTTGCGATATTATCGGCATAATGTCTGCGTATTTGCTCGTGTTAGGATTGTGATTGGGTGGCCTGTCTTTTAATCAATGGATAAATCATGGAGGTCATTCATTTCTAAGTGTCGCTTGATATCTATATATCGTCCTATCGGAACAATCAAGGGCTTCACAAGCATCTTGTAATGAGATAGTTCTATTCATGAACCTCTCTGTAATACGAATCTTTTTCATGTCTTTGTCAGTATAGATAAATGTCATTTCAAATTGGTTAGGAATAAATCCCTACCAATTTTACTGACATTTCTATTTTTGGGTACTACTGACAATTTAACCTTGCTGTGACA